>NZ_JBDPGY010000001.1:327691-420750 GCF_039841815.1 Ruminococcus sp. 1001136sp1
TGATCTCCTGGAAGCTTACGGTTCCATCTGCCGCATTGGCTGCTGTATCGGTATAGCCTCCGTCTACCGTTTTTCCATCTTTATCCACTTCCGTAATGGTAAAGCTGAACTCGCCCTCTTTTAATCCACGACCATTCAGTACTTTCTTAACAACTGGAATATATGTTCCATTCTTCTCCTTTGCAGCATTGGAAATTCTTACATAAGCATGATGTTTTCCCTGAATAGGAGCCTTATGAATTTCTCCACCAAACTGATGTAAAACCTTCGCAATATCCAACTGAGAAATATTATTTCCAGAATATAATGTACCAGCAGGTAATAACTGAATACCAGGAGCCTGACCACCGTGCAGCTTAACAGTTCCAGTAAACGAATTTCCAGCTTCATCAATATAATTCCATATAATATGAAGTCCGGCTTTAGACCACCCTTTCTCATTCATAATATTGGTTCCGCCAACATTTAATTGTCCAATAGTGGAACCGAATAAATTAAGCTCTGATGTACCATTCGGAACAACCACATTTATTACTAATGTTTGTGCAGAATCAGATAATATATCACCATTATATGGCAAATCAACCTGATTTCCTGTTAAAACATCTGGTGTAATATAAATAACCTGATTTCCATCACCTGTTTTAGCCTTTCCTAAATCATCAGCCAACGTTTTTAACTTTCCAGAAATCATAGCACTTACTCCACCGGAGGTATACTCACCATTGGTAACCATTGAAGTAAAATCACTGTCAGATAAACTGTACTTTACATTATTTATCTGACCTTCTACAGTGAGCTCACCCACCTTCGCCTTCGTATACAGATTTCCATCTCTTAATTTAACCTTACCATTTGCAGTTCCAACAAAGTTATCATTATTAAAAATTTCAATTGCAGTATTTTCGTTATAAGAAACAGAAAAATCTTTATATTTGTCAGCTACTTTATTATATTTCTTGCTACCATATGCATAATTTCCGTTAGCATTTTCTTCAAGTTCATATACTGCATATTTATAGGAAGAAGCACCCGTTCCGTTTGAATCCTTTGTGTTTATCTGTGTAAAGTCAAAGGAACTTGTTCCATTACTACTAAATGTAAGTGATTTTACCTCAATTAATTTATCGCTATTATCAAACAGTCCAAAATTAAACGTCTCAGCAGATTTTAACCCAGAAACGCTTTTAGTCACATGAACCATTAATGCGTCTGTATACTTACCTACATTTCCACTGTCGCCGATGTCACCACCATCTGAATAAAATAAATCAGTTGCAATATTACCTTCCATATCGCCATCGTTATGGAACTCACCGGCAAATACTGCATAATTTGTCGCAGAACCTAACGAGCCAAATACATTTGAAACCGTCTTGTTTCCTAATTCAGTAACATTTATCTCAGCGCTATTATTAATAATTTCTCCACATGATACTTTTTTTGTATAATCTAATATACTGTTGTTCGGTATAACCTTATAAACACTACCATCGTAGTCTTCTCTATAACCGCCCTGTTTTAACGCCAACAATACAATCTGAGCATTGCTTATATCCGAAGAAGGTTGCAGAGACACTGTTGTGCTACCGCCAATCACCTCTGCCTTAACAACTTTGGATCTTGCCGCATACCAAGAACCATATGATTCTAGTGCTGCCAGATAATATGTACCATCCGGTGCATTGACAGTGACATCAATCACTGTCGCATTTTGCTGACTTACCATTCCCACCGTCGCCGCAAACGTCGTCACAGATGAATCAGCCATAATCATCACGAAAGCGAGAAACAGTGCCAGAAATCTTCTTAAATACCCATTCTTTTTCATAATGTCTCATTCCTTTCTTTGGATATGTAGATTTATTTTAACCGAATCGGGAATTATTTTCGGTTGCATGATAGATAGTATATGATTTTTAAATATATTCTATCACTTTGCCTCTTTCTCCAACTCTTTCATTTTCCGAAAGAGTTGCAAAAACGAGCGATTTTCTATGGCATTTTTAGCATTTTTCAAGTCTTTTCCATAAATCAGGAGCAAATGAGTTCATACTCATCACAAATCACATCGTAGACCATAATTTATACCTCCATTTCACACATCTCTCCAATGGATGCCACATAGAAATCAACCTGAGTGAATTTCTTATCGCCAGAGAGCTTATTGAATTTTTTTGCAATTCGTTTGGAAACGATGGGGCAGTTCTCCTGGCTGATTTCGATCAGCATGACGATGTACTGCCGGACATTGTATCTGGTGTAAAAATCACCTTTTCGTATGGATAACTGGATAGCCTGTCTGAGAAGCTCGGACTTTTCACGTTCCTTCTCCTCCGAAACATGATCCGCCTTATAGTCCAGTGTGCAAAGCATAACAAACACGGATAAACCGGAGCGCTCCACCATACGGCTGAATACATGATAGATGTCAACAAAGCTGGGAAACGGACAGAAATATGCTCCTACTGCAGCCTCCTTTTCCCGAAGTCTTTCCTTGATATCGCTAAGGGCACCTGCTGCCTGTGAAGTCCGTTCTCCCATCAGCTTGAAACGCTTTAACAATCTCTCCGAAGGGGCCACTCCCATTTCATCGAATAAAAGCTTTTCGGTGCTTTGGTAAACTTCAAGGCCTTCCTTATATCGGGACATTCCGATCAGGCTGTCGATTTCCCAGACCTGCCACTCGTCAAAGGGATAAATTTCGGCGGCTCTGTGCGCCACTTTATGCAGATCTTCATACCGTTCATGCCCCTTCAGCCAGCGGCACAGCTCCTCTGTAACACGGAAGTACTCATCTCTGCACCGGACATTCTCCACAGCGACCCATTGCTCCCCGATCATATCCGGGAGAAATTCACCTTTATAAATTTTCCAGGCCTGCATCCAGAGATGGAGCTTGTCCTCTTCCCGTTTCTCCTTTTTTTCTTTCTCTATCAGTTTCCGGAACTCATTTACATCAACCTGAACTTCAATATTTCCGTCCCAACAGCACATTCCGGACTGGATATTTATGTATTTGCTATCTGGAAGTCCAATATCCTTCAGCTGTTTACGAAGTCTGAAAATGGTGTTGTTCAGGCTTCCGTTCTTATTCTCCACCTCAACTCTTCCATAAAGGGCATCTATCATAGCAGCTTTGGAAATTCCGCCGTCTTCGGTATGAAACATAAGCAGCTGAAAAAGCTGTGTAGTCTTCGATGCTTTATTTCGATCCAGTACCAGTTCTTTTCCCTTATATTCCAACGAAAAGGTTCCAAGCATGCGAACCTTTAATACGTTTTTTTCCATATACTTTTCTCCATAACTAAAATAATTCTAGAACGTATTTATTGCAGACGTAATTAGCAATAGCCTTTTATTTCCTTATTAATTATAATACGACTTTTTTACATAATAACACCAGAATAAAAAAAGAACTATTAACATTTGGTTAAAAAAAGGCAGAAGTTTTCGTTACATGTACTGAAAACTTCTGCTCTTACTGCTTCTTTATTCTGTTACTTCGTACTGCCTCAATTCATATTTCAGTTTGGTGCCCTCTTTGATTTCTATTAGCAAAAGGACTCCGGGCACCGGCTTCTCACCGGCATGTCCTCGCTTTTTACGTATCTTGCATTAAATTCCATATTGATCTGGCGAAGTTCTTTCTTCCCATCAATGTATTCCTGATACATCTCAGCCAGCCCTGCCATACAGCCGTCACAGTTCGCCTCAATATTTCCAAGGGATTCTGCAACAATCTTCTCCCGCTCCTCACGGGTAGTTTCTGCGATTAAATATCCCGCCATCTTTACGCCTCCACTTTCTCAGGTAAATTTCATTATCTCTATTATAGCGTACTCCTTAACAATTTCAACTTTAACTTCCATAACCACTTTAGAATTAATTGATAAATCCACCTGCAAAAACTGTTTATTTTCTCGTTTATGTGTTATATTATATCTACCTTATATTAGTCAGGAGGACTTTATGCAGAAAAAAAGAGTAGGTGTGATTACCTTCCATAACTACGACAATTACGGTGCCATCCTGCAGAGCTATGCGCTTCAGAAAAAGCTGCAAGAAATCGGCACTCAGCCGGAAATTATTGATTACCGCTGCGACTATATCAGCAATCCTTTCCGCCTTGTAAACCTGAAAAAGAAAGGACTTTTTAACTATATTTACGGGGCAATCGGCCATATCTGCTACATTCCCCGCCGTTTCAAATGCAACAAATTCCGTAAGCATATGCGCTACAGCCAGCCTGTCATTCAGGGTAAAATGCAGCCGGTAGCTGGCAAATACGATATTTATATTGCTGGAAGCGACCAGATTTGGGATTACAAGCTTACCAATTTTGACACTACCTATTTCCTTGATTTTGTAAAAGAGGGAAAAAAGAAATGCAGCTATGCCGCAAGTATCGGTGAAAATCTTCCGCCGGAAGAATACCAGCAGAAATACAAAGAACTGCTTTCCGATTTTGATGAAATTCTGGTTCGTGAAGACTATGGGGCTGACATTGTAGAGAATCTCACAGAGAAGCGTCCTGAAGTGGTCTGCGATCCTACCCTTCTTCTCACTGCGGAAGAGTGGGATAAGCTTCTGGTTGAGCCAAAATATAAAGAAAAATACATTCTGGTTTACCAGCTGGGAATTAACAAAGAAATCGTAGACTTCGCCCGCCGACTCCACAATAAGACCGGCTACCGTATTGTATACATTCCTTTCCCATTAGTCGGACTTCTGAAATGTGACTGCAAGATCACAGTTGGTCCTGCAGAGTGGATGGGACTTTTCAAAAATGCAGAATATGTAGTTTCTGATTCTTTCCATGGTGTTGTTTTTGCCCTTATTTTTAACCGCAAATTCTTCGCCAAGGTAAACGGTCATCACATGAACCGCCGTGTTCAGCAGCTTCTTAATCTGGTGAAGCTTACCGATAGAACTATGGATGATGTTTCTTACGAGAAGCTTACCGAAGAAATTGATTTTACTTATGCAAATGAGCAGATTGCCCGCTTCCGTGAGCACTCTATGGAACAGCTGCGCCAGATGACATCTGAGGATTAAGCAGCGATTACCAATAAATGGAGATTTTTAGCAAATGAATAAAGAAAAAAATGTAAAAAAAGCCTTTTTATGGAATATGATCGGAAGTACCTGTTACTCAGGCTCCTCCTTTTTGTATCTCCTGGTGGTAACTCGTGTGTGTGGCGCACAGCTGGCAGGGTTTTATTCCTTAAGCTACGCTACTGCACAGCTGCTTCTGCAGGTGGGACGCTATGGTGTCCGCACCTATCAGGCCACGGATCTGGAGCACAAATATATTTTTTCCGAGTATAAGGTTTCCCGCATTATCACCTGTGCACTGATGATGCTGTTTGGAATTATTTACAGTTCCTTCAGCTTCAAAGGCGAATATATTATCATCAGCACTTTTATTATTATGATGAAGATGATTGATGCGGTGGAGGATGTTTTCCACGGAAATCTTCAGCAAAAGTACCATGTTGAGCAGATGGGAAAAATGCTGGCGGCGAGAAATCTGTATTCCGCAGTTTTTTTCACCGCTATGCTTATTATCACCAAGAACCTGTACTGCACCTGTGTTGCTACTTCTACAACCTCCCTTATTCTGTGTCTTATCATTAACTCACAGATGACCAGAAAATACGTTGGTCATGAAGAGGATGGACGCAAGCTTCAGATGTCTCATGTGTGGGAGTTACTTCGAACCTGTACCCCTATGTTTATCGGTACTTTTCTTTCCCTGCTGCTCTACAACATTCCAAAATACGCAATGGCTGGCGTTATGACAGATGAATATCAGACTTACTATAGCATTCTGTTTATGCCTTCTTTTGTGATTTCGCTGATGTGCGAGTTCGTGTTTAAGCCTACCATCACCACCATCGCAGAATTATGGTGGGAAAATAATGTGAAAAAGTTCACACTGTACATACTGCGGATCATTGGCATCATCCTGGTCTGCTGTGTAGCTGTTGTGGCTGGAGGGCATCTCATCGGTCGAACATTGCTGGAGATTATTTACGGCGTGGATCTTTCCCCATATAAGCTGCATTTCGTAGTTCTGCTTATCGGCGGAGGAATCAGCGCGGAAGTCTACATGATCTACAATATCCTTATCGCTATCCGCTGGGGAAAATGCCTGCTTCCAGTTTATTCCATAACCGCAATTATTACCATCACAGCTGCCCGGATTCTGGTGCAGCAGTGGGGAATTATGGGCGCAGCATTGAATTATGTACTGTCCTGCTCCATTTTGTTTGTGCTGTTTACTTTGATTCTGGTTTATGTAATTCTTCGAAAAAAACATCAGAACTAATTCAGTTAATACAACATCCCCCGGAAGGGAAATGTCCGTTTATTGGGACTATTCTTTCCGGGGGATGTTTTTTTATTTTCCTTTCGGATTTATGCGTGGAAGCTGATACTCTCGTATATTTTCATAGCCCGATAACGCCAACAGCAACAGCAAGTCACGCTGTGGTCCTTTCCAGGATTCTGCAGGTTCGTACCATTCGTGGATGGTATGCTCTCCACCGCCTTTTCCTCCCCAGCCCACGGTGATGGCAGGGATTCCAAGACTGATGGGGATGTTGGCGTCTGTGCTGGCGGCACCGATGTACAGGGTTTCCATGCCAATGGCCTGATTTGCAGCATTTGCAGCCTGGACAATCTGGCAGGATTTTTCCTGGGTACCAGCAGGGCGCCTGCCCTTTTGTTCGAAGGTGACTGTAATGCGGTCATCTTCTGCTGAGGTTTCCCTGTCTCCATTATCAGCATTCACTGGCACTGCGCCAGCTGTATCTCCCACACTGCTTTTCGCTGTCATATTATTGTCGTCAAGGATTCCTGTACTCTCAGACCTTAAAGTTCCATATCCCCAGCGGGCGTTTTCCTCATTCACGGCTTCTTCTATTGCCTGGTGGAGTTTTGCGGATAATTTCTCAAGTTCCCCTGCATCCACAGAGCGCAGATCCACCAGCATAGAACACTCTGCCGCGATTACATTTACAGACGTGCCGCCGTTTACTACGCCTACACTGAAAGTAGTTTTCGGATTCTTTGGTGTCTGGAAATCGCTGATTTTCGCAATCGCCCTTCCCATTGCGTGAATCGGGTTGGGAATTCCGAAGCCGGTGAAGCTGTGTCCGCCGGTTCCGTGGAAAGTTACCAGATAGCGCTCGCTGCCTACTGCCTGGTAAATGATTCCAGAGGTTTTTTTATCATCAATGGAAACGAAACCGTCGTAGCGCCCTTCTGTGTCTGCCATATCCTTAAATACATGCTTAATTCCCCTCAGATCACCAAGTCCCTCTTCGCACACATTTGCACAGAACACAATATCTCCCTCGCCGCGAATGCCTGTAGCATTCATTGCTCTTGCAAGACTGAGAAGCTCCGCTACCGCCCTGGTATCGTCTCCGATTCCCGGACAGCTGTAGCGTTCGCCTTCTTTCTTCAAAGTAAGGTCTGTCTCCCTTGGGAAAACAGTGTCTGTATGTCCCGCAACCATAATTCGCGGTCCATTCCCAGTCCCTTTCCAGGTTCCCAGCACATTTCCCACCTCATCAACGTGCACCTCTGAAAGACCGGCATCCACCATCTTCTTTCGGACATATTCCGCTTTCTCCCCTTCTTCATAGGAAGGCGCAGGAATCTGGCACATTTCCAGGTGCTCCTGCAAAGTTCTTTCATCATCTTCGCGCAGAAATTTTAGTGCTTCCTGCACACCGTTATATCTCAGTAATTTATCCATAATCTTTCCCTTTCAACTATAGAAAAAGTCAGCAAGTTCCAGCCTTCCCAGCCCAAACCTCCTGACTCTCATACGTCTGATTATTATCTTTTTATCACCATACAGCGGTTTTCCACTCATCTGGTCAACACTACATTTGAAATGATTTTTTGCAGAATCGGATCCACTGAACATAATTATAATCTCTCCAGCAGCTTCTCCAGATCCGCATAACTCTCAATATTATTGGACTCCCTGCGAAGCCCTGCACTGTGGGGCATCCCTGCTGTATACCATGCTACATGCTTGCGCATCTCCCGGATCCCGATGAATTCACCCTTCATTTCAATCTGAGCCCGTGCATGCTTCAGAATCATCGCTTTCACCTCTGCCAGAGAAGGTCTTGCCAGCTCTTCCCCTGTTGCAAAATAGTGATTCATCTCCCGAAATATCCATGGATTTCCTTCCACAGCACGCCCGATCATCACCGCATCACATCCGGTCTGCCGGAAAAGTTTCTCCGCCTTTTTCGGCGAATCCACATCCCCATTTCCAATCACCGGAATGGAAACTGCTTCTTTAACCCTGGCAATGGTCTCCCAGTCTGCTATCCCGGAATAATACTGCTGCCGTGTCCGTCCATGAACTGCAATAGCTGCTGCCCCGGCATCCTCCACGCGCTTTGCAATCTCCACAATATCCACCGGCTCATTCTCAAAACCGATACGAACTTTCACTGTCAATGGCTTCTGAATGGCAGAAGAAATGCTTTTCACAATCTTCACGATCAGCTCCGGATTTTTCAAAAGAGCTGAACCCTCACCGTTATTTACCACCTTCGGCACCGGGCATCCCATATTGATATCCAGAATGTCAAAAGGCTCCTCCTCGATTTCCTTCGCCACCTCCGTCATCAGCTCTGGCTCACTTCCAAAGAGCTGCATGGAAATAGGATGCTCCACCGGGTCGATTTCCATCAGAGCCCTGGTATTTTTGTTCTTATAGGAAATAGCCTTGGCACTGATCATCTCCATGCAGAGAAGCCCAGCGCCCTGCTCCTTGCAAAGCCTGCGAAAAGCCAGGTCGGTAACGCCCGCCATTGGTGCCAGGACGAACCGGTTAGGGATCTCTACATTTCCAACTTTCCACTTCATCTTCTTTGGAAGCTCATATCTCAACTTAGAATCTAAATTACTACTCATATCACCTTAATTACTTTCATATTTGATGTGTAACTATTCAATCCTTTCAACAATTACTCGCTTCGTGAACTCAAATGTCACATCTGATGAGCTGCTATTTTCCCTGTTTATCAGTTTATCCACACAGCTTACTCTTCTGTCTTCTCTTTATCCACATCTTCCCCAAGGAAGAACACACGATAATACATTTCCAGAGATTCCAGAAGCTCCTCTTTCTCCACACGCAGCTTTTTAATCTTCAGTGCACCGCCAATATCATCATAAAATCCATCAGCTTCCGTAGCCTCTGTTTTAAACTGCAGGTTTCCGTGATCATCAAATTCCAGTGTGAAAATTCCGCCAATCTCTTCTGTGAAAAGAACACACATGATCTGCAGTTCCTTCTTCACATGATCAGGCAGAGAATCAAAGTCTTTATTAAAGTAATATTTCTGTTCATAGGCGCTTGCGCCGCAAAGCACTACATTCTCCTGATACAATTAAGTCCCACCTTTCTGTTTTCATCTGTGTCAACAACATTTTCGCAAGTGATATGCCCCATTCACTGTAGGATTATCGCAATCAGTGGGGAATATCATTTGCGAAAATGTGCCTAAACAATAGCCTTACACATAGCTATACAGCCCGCGAACCGAAACCTCACCGGCGCTGACAGCTACAATCGTTCCATCAGTTTTCTCTACCAACAGCTCTCCGCCATCTGTAATCCCTCTGGCCACGCCCTCGTACGGCTCTTTCGCCAGCACACGCACCGGCTGATTGTAATTAGCAAGAATACTTTCATATTCCTCTTTCAGCCCACTGAGGTCACAGGTCGCTGCAAATTTTTCATAGTATTCCTCAAAAGCTTCCATCACAAGCCCGGGAATCTGGCTTCTGTCAAATTCCTTGCCGCTCTCCAGATAAAGGGATGTAGCCTTGTCTGCCATCTCCTCCGGAAACTCTTTGATATTTACATTAATTCCCACTCCGATGACTGCATAGTCAATTTTTCCATCGCGAACCCCCATTTCGGTAAGGATTCCGCATATTTTTTTGTGGGAAACCACCACATCATTGGGCCATTTGATACTTACATCAAATCCAAGACTCTTCACTGCTTTCGCCACAGCCATACCCATTACAAGGGTAAGGGTTGGTGCATACTGAGGTTCAAATTTCGGTCTGAGAAGAATGCTCATCATAACCGACGTACCCTCTGGTACCTCCCAGGATCTGCCAAGTCTTCCTCTTCCTGCCGACTGAAATTCTGCCAGTGCAAGAGTTCCCTCTGATGCGCCTTCCTTCGCCAGACGCTTGATCCACAAATTGGTAGAATCTGTTTCTCTTGCAAAATGGACGGTTTTGCCCGCCCATTTTGTATGTATCTGATCTGCAATTGTGGTTTCGTTATAGATACCGTCTGTAACAATTTCTTCATATGATTCTTTTTCGGAAATCATTTCAGATACCCTTTCTTTCATTAATTCATTGTTATCTGGAAGCCGAATTATTTATTCTCAGGCTCTCCCAGTGTAGCAACCATAACCGCTTTAATGGTATGCATACGGTTCTCAGCCTCATCAAATACCTTAGAAGCCGGAGACTCGAATACTTCGTCTGTTACCTCCATGTCAGTCAGATTGAAGCGCTCACCCATTTCCTTTCCAATCTTTGTCTTAAGATCATGGAATGCTGGCAGACAGTGAAGGAAAATTGCTTTCTCCCCTGCATTCTTCATAACTGCAGATGTTACCTTGTATGGTGTCAGATCATGGATTCTCTCTTCCCATACTGCATCCGGCTCACCCATGGATACCCATACATCTGTGTAAATAACGTCTGCGTCCTTCGTTCCAGTCTCTACATCCTCTGTAAGAGTAATGGTTGCGCCGGACTCTGCTGCGTACTCTTTGCACTGAGCAACCAGCTCCTCATTCGGGAAATATTTCTTACTTGTGCAGGCTACGAAATGCATACCAAGCTTGGAGCAGGCTACCATCAGGGAGTTACCCATATTGTAACGGGCATCGCCCATGTAAACCAGCTTGATTCCTTTCAGATATCCGAAATGCTCACGAATGGTAAGCATATCTGCTAACATCTGTGTTGGATGATATTCGTTTGTCAGACCGTTCCAAACCGGAACTCCTGCATATTTTGCAAGATCTTCTACAATTTCCTGACCAAATCCACGGTACTCAATACCATCATACATTCTTCCAAGAACTCTCGCAGTATCTGCAATGCTCTCTTTCTTGCCGATCTGGGAGCCAGTTGGATCCAGATAGGTGCTTCCCATTCCAAGATCATGGGCTGCCACCTCGAAGGAACAACGTGTTCTGGTGCTGGTTTTCTCAAAGATCAGGGCAATATTTTTGCCTTTGTAATACTCGGTAAGCTCACCGGCTTTTTTCTTTGCCTTTAACTCAGCGGATAAATCAAGAAGATACAGAATTTCCTCTGGTGTAAAGTCTTTCAGGGTCAAAAAATTTCTGCCTTTTAAGTTCATAATAATCCTCCTCTATCTTCCTCTTACTTTTCTTTATCCTTCTCATCCACAACAACTTCCTTCAAAGAAGCTGCCAGTCCTGCCAGGTTCTGGATCTCTGACGGGATAATAATCTTGGTAGATTTGCCGTCTGCCACTTTCGCAAGAGCTTCGAAGCTCTTCAGGGTAAGAACTGCATTGTCAGCACCTGCCTCCTTGATCATACGAAGACCTTCTGCATTCGCCTTCTGAACCTTCAGAACTGCCTCTGCCTGACCTTCTGCCTCTTTGATCATGCGCTCTTTCTGCGCTTCCGCGCGAAGGATAGCAGCCTGCTTCTCAGCTTCGGCATCAAGAATTGCAGATTCCTTTTTACCCTCTGCAACAAGGATGGTGGACTTCTTCTCACCTTCTGCGATCAGAATTGCCTCACGTCTCTCACGCTCTGCTTTCATCTGTTTCTCCATGGCTTCCTGAATAGCGGCCGGAGGAATGATATTTTTAAGCTCTACACGGTTTACCTTGATTCCCCATGGATCAGTTGCCACGTCAAGGGAAGCACGCATCTTGGTATTGATCACCTCACGTGAGGTCAGGGTTTCATCCAGTTCCATATCACCGATAATGTTACGCAATGTAGTCGCGGAAAGATTCTCGATAGCCATGATCGGATTCTCAACGCCGTATGCGTACAGCTTCGGGTCTGTGATCTGGAAAAATACAACAGTATCAATCTGCATGGTTACGTTATCTTTTGTGATAACCGGCTGTGGTGGGAAATCTACAACCTGCTCTTTCAGATTGACTTTTCTTGCCACACGCTCTACAAATGGAAGTTTGAAGTGTACGCCGGTTCCCCATGTTGCCTGGTAAGCGCCTAAACGCTCAAGTACGATCGCATATGCCTGGGGTACGATGCGGATGCAGGATGCCAGGATCCACAGCACCAGAATAATGACGATCAGCAAAAATAAGATACTTCCCATATTACGCCTCCTTTGACTCCACGATCAATTTAACGCCGTGGACTGCTTTTATGATTACTACAGTGTCAACCGGAATTGTTACGCTGTCATCGGATGTCCGGGCCATCCATTCAATGTCATTGATGCGGACCTGACCTGTCTGGGCCAGATTATTGATCTTCTGGATCACGACAGCCTTTTTTCCAAGAAGACCTTCCACATTTGTTTTCTCTGTGTCTTTTCTCATAAGCTTCAGAGCTGCCGGTCTTGTAAAAAACAGCAGCACCAGTGAAACACAGAAAAACAGAAGAAGCTGCGGCACGATTCCCATTCCAATGCCGGCTGCAATAGCGGCAGCAAGTGCGCCTCCTGCAAACCAGATCGTAGTAAGTGCCGTGGTAAGCCCTTCAATAACCAGAAGCACAGCCAGGACTCCCAGCCAGATAATTGGTTCCATAAGACTCCCCCTTTCAGATAAGCGATTGTCAAAATCTGCCATACGTCATCAGATATACTTCAGCAGACAGATTCCAGATCAGCTAACCCTACCGTCTCTGCCTTGCAGCCTCATACATCAAAATTCCTGCAGCCATAGCTGCATTCAAGGACTCCACCTTGCCGCACATGGGGATCCGGATGAGACAATCAGCAGCTTCTGCTGCCTCTTCCGTCAACCCGTTTCCTTCATTTCCAATAAGAAATGCTGTGCCGCCCTGATAATCCTCCTGATCATAGGAATTTTTTCCTTTCAGGTGGGCTGCAAAGGTACGGATACCTTTTTGCTCCAGTTCCGCTTTTAATGATACCACATCCTCCACATATAGGAAAGGCATTCTGTAAACAGATCCCATTGTTGAGCGGATGACCTTTGGATTGGTAATGTCTACGCAGGTTTTCGTAAGAAAAACACCGGAAACACCAGCACCCTCACCTGTTCGGAAAATAGTCCCTGCATTTCCCGGATCCTGAAGATCCTCAAGAACCATTACCAAAGGAGCATCTCCTTTTAAAATATCTTCCACAGTCCACACCGGTTTCTTCAGAACTGTAAGAATTCCCTGTGGAGTCCTGGTATCACACATCTGGCGGAAAACATTATCTGCCACGATTTCTCTTTTTTCTTCCGGAAGCTCCATGACCTGCTTCATCAGGGACTCATCTGCAGTCAGGGATTCTGTCACATAAACCCTGGAAATCCAGTCCTTTGGAGCTTCCCCGAACATTTTCCGTCCCTCAGCCACAAACAACCCCTGTTCCCTGCGGGCCTTGGCCTTCTGGTTTAACTGTATGATATTTTTTACCTGTGTATTATTTGCACTGGTTATCATAAATTATCCTCCCTGTTACAGCGGCTTTCGGAATTTATTCAAATCCTCGTTCTTTCCTACTGCAACCAGAATACAACCCGCTTCCAGCTTCTCCGCAGGATTCAGGTTTACATTTACAGAATCTCCATGCTTCACTGCAACCAGATTTATATGATGCTGCTCACGGAGCCTGATCTCTGAAAGACTTTTCCCCACCCATTCACCCGGGATCCGGAATTCTGCCATACTGAACTCCGTAGAAAGCTCAAACACATCCTCAAATCCACTGGCTGTAAAATTACGGGCAACGCGGATTCCCATAGAACGCTCCGGATATATTACCTGATCAGCACCAATTTTCTCCAGGATCCGGCCATGAAGGGAATTCATTGCCTTCGCCAGAACAAGCGGGACGCCCAGGTCCTTCACCTGCATGGTAGCTGTAATACTGGCTTCCATATTTTCTGCAACCGCAATAATCGCAACGTCTACGTTCTGCACGCCCAGGGATTTCAGAATTCCAGGCTCGCGCACATCTGCACGAACTGCATAAGTGACAGTATCTGCAATTTCCTGAATATTCTCATCTTTATCATCAATTGCCAAAACATCATAATCTGCATTCGCAAGCTCTTTCGCCAGGGTCATTCCAAACTGCCCCAATCCAATGACTGCAAAGGATTTTCCGCTCATTCTAATCTCCTTTAAAATCTGCTATGAAAGCAACGGACTTTCATGCGGGATAATGTCGTCCACAGACGCCATTTTCTATCCTATCATAATATTCTCTTCTGCCAGATGTACATCTTTAGTTCGCTTCTGCGCACGGGATACAACTGCCGCGCCCAGTGTCAGCGGACCGATTCTTCCAAGATACATGGTAAAAATAACGATCCATTTGGCCGGTGTATTCAGGACCGCGGTCAGTCCTCTGGAAAGACCTACGGTTCCAATTGCAGAAGTAAGCTCATACAGCACATCCACAAAAGGTGCATCCGGCATAATTGCAAAAATCCCCAGCACGGAAATAAGCAGCACACTAACCGCCATTCCCACAACTACCTGCGCAGAACGGATATAACTGCTGCGAATCTTTCTCCCATAAACCTCTACATCCTTTTTTCCCCGAAGGTTGGCAATAATACTCATCACAAGCACTGCAAGTGTAGTCGTCTTCACTCCGCCGGCAGTCCCCATAGGAGAACCTCCAACCAGCATAAGAAACAGACAGATCATTACACTTCCGCTGGTCAGCGCCCCCTGAGCAACTGTAAAAAACCCTGCAGTTCTTGTGGTCACAGACTGAAATGCCGCTGCCATCAGCTTCTGTCCAAAGGACAGACTTCCCAGTGTGTCCGGGTTCTTATACTCAAACAGTAAAATACAGATTGTCCCACCAAGGAGCAAAATCCCGGTTGTAGTCAAAACCAGCTTGCTCTGCAGACGAAGGGTCCGGAATAATCTGCCAGGAGAAAGCTTCTTCTGAAAAACCAGCTTTATTCTTTCTCCAAGATCCCACCATACGTTAAAGCCAAGTCCAGAAGCAATAATTAATCCCATAGTTGTCACATTCACCAGAGGATTGGTTACATAGTCTGCCAGACTGTTCTCTCCCAAAAGATCGATTCCTGCATTGCAAAAGGCTGAAACCGCTGTAAAAACAGCCTGTCCCAGACCTTTCACCAGTCCAAACTCTGGTACAAAGCAGAATGCATAGCCGACGGCTCCGATTCCTTCTGCTGCAAACACACAGAGAACCACTTTTCTCACCACTGTTACCAGACCGGACATCTGCTCCAGATTATAGGATTCCTGGATCATTCTGCGGTTCTTCAGACTGATCTTCTTATTCAGGGAAATAAAAATAACGCTTGCAAGTGCGATCAGTCCAATTCCGCCAATCTGTATGAGCAAAAGGATCACCAGTTTGCCAATCAGACTCCAGTGAGTGGCTGTGGTCACAGTCACAAGACCGGTTACACATACGCAGGTGGTGGCTGTAAACATAGCATCGGAGAACGAAGTGGTCTGGCCTGCTGCCGTACAGAAAGGCAGCCACAGAATTAATCCTCCTACAAAAATTACCCCCGCAAAGCTGAGGGTAATGATCTGTGCCGTATTCAGTTTATGCAATTTATATTGCAGGTTTTGAATGAACATAAGCTTCCTTTATGCCACTGCCCTCAGCATCTTTTGCAAAATATTCTGCTGCAGAATGTCAGGAACAATGACTCTTTTATAATTACGGTTCACCTGCCGTCGGCACATAGCTCAAAGGATTTCTGCAAAATGTGTATCACATACTGTAAAACCCAGTCGGAAATATGCCCTGAGACAAGTGAACCGTATTATCACTGTTATTTCCTATAGTTATGAGAAAGGGACTCACAAACCTCCCACATATATGGAGTGACGCTCTTCTCCATTGCAAGAGCTTCATTGATATCGAAATCAACGAAATCACCATGGCGGTATCCAACAACACGGCTCTTCTTGCCTTCCAGAAGAAGGTCTACTGCCATAGCACCCATCATGGATGCATATACACGGTCTTTACATGTTGGGCTTCCACCACGCTGCATGTGACCAAGGATAGTAGCACGTGTCTCGATTCCTGTAGCGGCCTCGATACGAGTTGCCATAGCCTGTGAATGACCGATACCCTCTGCATTGATGATGATGTGGTGTTTTTTACCCATCTTACGGCTCTCAATAATGTTATTGATCAGCTTCTGCTCATCATAGTCATACTTCTCAGGGATCAGAACATCCTCTGCTCCGTTGGCAATACCGCACCACAGTGCAAGCCAGCCGGCTCCACGTCCCATAACCTCGATGATACTGCATCTCTCATGGGAAGTAGATGTATCACGAACCTTATCAATTGCTTCCATAGCAGTATTTACAGCGGTATCAAAACCAATGGTGTACTCTGTACATGCAATGTCAAGGTCGATGGTTCCTGGAATTCCGATTGTGTTGATTCCAAGGTTGGCAAGCTTCTGGGCTCCGGCAAAGGAACCGTCACCACCGATTACAACAAGTCCGTCAATACCGTGCTTGCGGCAGATCTCTGCACCACGCTGCTGTCCTTCCGCTGTACGGAACTCAGCACATCTTGCAGTGTAAAGAATTGTACCACCACGCTCGATGGTGTCGGATACATCTCTTGCTGTCATGTCGATGATCTCTTCGTTTAAAAGGCCGTTATAGCCCTTCTGGATACCTTTTACTTTAAGTCCGCTGGAAAGTCCACGTCTTACAACTGCACGGATTGCAGCGTTCATTCCAGGAGCGTCACCGCCGCTGGTAAGGACACCAATGGTCTTAACTTTGTTTTCTGCCATAATAATCTCCTCCATCTTATGAATCGTCGGGAGCTGTGTCTCCATTTTCAGTGGAAACGCCCTCGTTTTTCTATACACATATTCAGCATTAGTTTATAGCATTTTCAAAGGTTTTTCAAGACTCTTTCCTTAAGTAATTGCCGAAATTACACTCTGTTTTCCGTGATTTTACCATAATTTTCCATATGCTTGTCTGATTCTTCACTTTAAAGCGTCTTCAGAGCTCTTTCTACAACCCGGACATTGCCTTCACCATATTTTTTACTCATCTGTGCAAGCCATTCATCCTGCAGATTTACATGGTATGCAGCAGACAGTTTTTTCATTGCTTTTACATCTTTCAGATAAATAACGACAGTGTCTGTACCCTGAGAATTCCGTAGATCCTCCAGAAGCCCTTTTTCTTTCTGGCTGTAATCGTCCTTACTTTCAAACTGGATCCAGAGTTCTCTCGGAATATCGGAGAAAGGCCGTACCTTTTCCAGGATCAGCTTGCTGGCCTTGTCATCCTCGGCAGATACGCGTCCCTGGATGAATACCCTGGCGTCCTCATTGATCATATTCTGCCATTTCTCGTAATCTCTTGGAAAAACCATGACTTCTACAGTTCCAACCAGATCCTCCACGGTAAGAAACGCCATCACTTTGTTTGTCTTGGTATACTTCACGTTTTTCTCTGTGATCATGCCTCCGATGATGACTTTCTGATTGTCCCGTACTTTTGACTCATCCGGTTCACCACCTTCACGGTCATCTTCATCTGATGGCTGGAAATCGATAGTTCTTGCGGAAATCATTTTTTCCATCATATTACGGTAGCGATCCAGAGGATGACCGCTCAGGTATATGCCAAGGACTTCTTTTTCATAGGACAGAACCGTCTCTTTGTCATATTCTTCCAGATTCGGCATACGAATCTCAAATTCTTTTTTTTCATCTTCGCTGGCAATGTCGAATAAGCTGAGCTGCCCTGCCATAGACTGCTTCTTGTTTCGGGAAATGTCATCTACGATCTGACCAAAAACGACCATCTTCTGATGACGGTTTCCTTCCAGACAATCCAGGGCGCCTGCCTTAATAAAGTTCTCAATGGCACGTTTGTTCACAGCTTCAATATTCCGCTCAATAAAGTTCTTCACGGAAAGGTACACGCCATGTTCTTTTCTCTCTGCAACAATAGCCTCGATGACCGGACGCCCTACGCTCTTGATTGCGGAAAGCGCATAGAGGATCGAGCCTCCTGATACGGAAAAGCCATACTCGCCTTTGTTGATGTCCGGCGGCAGGATTGGAATGTTCATCTGACGGCAGACCTGAATATACTCGGCAACCTTGGTAGGCTTGTCGATTACGGAGGTCATCAGCGCAGCCATATATTCTACCGGATAATAGTATTTCAGAAAGGCAGTCTGATACGTAACATAGGCATATGCCGCCGCATGGGATTTGTTAAATGCATACTGTGCAAAATCGATCATTTCGTCATAAATCTTATTTGCGATTTTCTCGTCAATTCCATTCTTAATACATCCAGGAACACCTTCTGCTTCATTTCCATAGACAAAAGCCTGGCGTTCTTTTTCCATAACGTTAAGTTTCTTCTTGGACATGGCTCGGCGAAGAAGATCGCTTCGTCCCAAGGTAAATCCGGCAAGGCTTTGTACGATCTGCATAACCTGCTCCTGGTACACGATACAACCGTGAGTCGCTTTCAGGATTGGCTCCAACTGAGGACAATCATAGTGGATGGTGTCTGGACGGTTCTTGCCGCGGATATACTGGGGAATAAAGTCCATAGGGCCTGGGCGGTACAGGGAAATTCCGGCGATTACATCCTCAAGGCTATGTGGCTTCAGTTCTTTCATGAATCCTTTCATTCCGCCGCTCTCCAGCTGGAACACACCGTCAGTACGACCTGTTCCAAGAGAATCCAGCACTTTCTGGTCATTATAATCTATCTTTTGCATATCAAGGGATATGCCGTAATTTTTCTTTACATTTTTTACTGCGTTGTTGATTACAGTCAGGGTTCGAAGGCCAAGGAAATCCATTTTCAAAAGTCCCAGCTCCTCAAGAGTTGTCATGACAAACTGGGTGACGATGGTTCCGTCCTGCGCGCGTGAAAGGGGCACATACTCGGAGACGTCTTTCTGGCTGATTACAACTCCGGCAGCGTGCATGGAGGTATGTCTTGGAAGACCTTCCAGACGTTTAGCCATGTCAATCAAATGATGCACATCCGGCTGCTCGTCGTATGCTTTTTTCAGTTCCGGGTTTACTTCCATGGCTTTGTCAATTGTGACAAGCTTCACGTTCGGTATTTTGGCAGGAACCATTTTCGCAATGGAGTCTACCTGGGCATATGGCATATCGAGGACACGGCCTACATCACGGATAACACCGCGGGCTGCCAAAGTACCGAATGTAACAATCTGAACCACACAGTCTTTGCCGTATTTCCGTACAACATAGTCGATTACTTCCTGTCTTCGCTCAAATCCAAAATCCACGTCAATATCAGGCATGGATACTCGCTCCGGGTTCAGGAAACGTTCAAACAGAAGGTCGTATTTAATTGGATCGAGTAAGGTGATTCCAAGGGTATATGCAACAATACTTCCGGCTGCGGAGCCTCGTCCGGGGCCTACCTCAATGCCATTACTGCGGGCATAATGGATGAAATCCCACACAATGAGGAAGTAGTCAACATAGCCCATGTTTTTGATAGTGTTCAGCTCGTATTCCAGTCGCTCCCGTAGCTCTGGGGTAACCGGATCGTACAGGCGCTCCAGACCTTCGAAGCAGAGCTTATTCAGGTATTCCCAGGAGGTGTAGCCCTCGGGAACGTCGAATCTTGGCAGCTTGGTAACTCCGAATTCAATTTCTACGTGGCAGCGCTCTGCTATTTTATGTGTGTTCTCCAAGGCTTCCAGTGCATATGGGAAAAGTGCCGCCATTTCCTGCTCGGATTTCACGTAGTACTGACCGCCTTCGTAGCGCATACGGTCTGTATCGGACAGCTTCTTCCCTGTCTGGAGACACAGAAGAATGTCGTGAGGATCAGCATCTTCTTTGTAGGTGTAATGAATATCGTTAGTGGCTACCAGGTCAATTCCAGTCTCCTGGTGCATGCGCAGAAGCTGCTGGTTTACATTCTGCTGTTCCGGAATTCCATGATCCTGAAGCTCTAGGAAAAAATTGCCTTCGCCGAAAATTTCCTGATAGCGGAGGGCCGCCTTCTTAGCGTCCGGGTACATTCCTCTGTTAAGGAACCGGGCTACTTCACCGGCCAGGCAGGCGCTCAGCGCGATGAGACCTTCGTGATATTCCCGGAGAAGCTCCAGGTCTACTCGTGGTTTATAGTAAAAGCCTTCTTTAAAGCTTTTGGATACAATTTTCATAAGGTTCTGGTAGCCCTGGTTGTTCTCGGCAAGAAGTACCAGATGGTAGTAACGGTCGTCGCCACTGCCGATCTCGCGGTCGAAGCGGGAACCAGGGGCTACATAGACTTCGCAGCCAAGGATCGGATTGATTCCGGCTGCTTTCGCTGCCCGGTAAAAATCGATGACGCCGTACATGACCCCATGGTCTGTGATGGCCGCGCTGTCCATCCCAAGCTCCTTTACACGGGCAACGTATTCTTTTATTTTATTGGAACCGTCCAGCAGGGAGTATTCGGTGTGGACGTGGAGGTGGGTAAAAGCCATTGTGTGTCTCCTTCTTCGCAAATTTGCTATTTAGTGTGTTGGGAGGGTGAAAAGTTTTTCAGGAGGGACGCATTTGGGCAATGTGTATTACTCACTCGCCGGCGCAACGCTCCAGCGAACTAATCGCTAACTGCGGCTAATGCGTTCGGGAGAGCCCTCACGCATAAGTCTCCGTAAGCGCTGGATTTCGCCTCCGCTAAGAACGCGCCTAAAATGGCTCGCTGGAGTAATACACATTGCCCAAATGCTATGTACTGGCTGGGACTGATGTTATATAAGAACTTTTTACGAAGGGGGAGGGGGAGTGATTGGTTTCCCGATACTTTCTTGGCAATGATAGATTGGCAAAAAACAATAAAGTTGCGGGATACCAACTACTTCACCCCACCCGCGTTGTTGTCGTTACTGTTTCTTTCTTCCCTTTCCAGTAACCAGCGATTTTGCAATGTATATTCGCAAGCCGCGCATTTTAGGAGCGGTTTTAGTGGAGGCGAGATCCATGACTTACGGAGACTTAGGCGCGAAGGCTTTCCTGAGCGTCTTAGTCGTAGTTAGTCATTAGCTTGCCGAAACGTTGCGACGCGCGGCGGTGAATATACATTGTGAAATCGCGTCCGGAATAACGACCAACACATTAAATAGCAAGTATGATTAATAAATAGTTTAACACAAGTTCAAGCCCCGGTAAACACCCGTTCGTGTTTTAGAGAAAAAACCTGCATACCATATTTTGGGTATTCCAATATGGTATGCAGGTTTTATTATTTTCCAATAAAGGGTGTATCAGATTCCATTATTTCTTGTAGATGCGTTTGTCCTTAATCTCAATCTTCCCTTCTTTCAGAAGGTGTCCCACAGCACGTTTAAAGGCATTCTTGCTGAGTCCGAATTCGCGTTTGATCACTTCTGGTGAGGCTTTGTCATCGAAGGGGAGGACGCCGGCGAATTCTTCGATTATGCTAAGGACGCTCTCGGCATCTTCGTTAATCTGGATGTAGGCTTTCTGACGGTCTGTGACGTTCATCTTGCCATCCTCTTTCACCTCGGAAACGCGAAGGTCGAGGACTTCGCCCGGGCGGTATTTGCCGCTGGCTTCTCTGGCTGGGATCAGGGCGGAATATTTGTCATCAACAGCTACAAAAACACCGAAACGATCGCTGATCTCGTAGACACGCCCTTTTACGGAATCACCTGTTACATATGGGGTTCTGGTAGAAAGGTAATGGTATACCTTCATGGTGGCGCAGAGACGGCTGCTCTTATCTACATAAAGGGCTACCAGGCACTCCTGTCCTTCCCGCACACGGCTGGTCTGCTCATGGTATGGAAGGAGCAGGTCTTTCTCTAAGCCCCAATCCAGGAATGCACCGATCTTGGTTACCTGAAGGACTTTCAGAACAGCAGTCTGTCCAACCTGAAGAAGTGGTTCTCTGGTGGTTGCAATAAGACGGTCCCTGGAATCCTTGTAAATAAATACATCCAGTGCATCGCCCTCTCTGGTTCCTTCCGGAACCTGTTTGGCTGGAAGAAGTACTCTGTCTTCCTGGCCTGCATTTTTATCTTCTGCAAGGTAAACACCGAAATCTACGGTCTTTGCCACAATAAGCTTCTGTTTTTTTCCTATTTCAATCATGGATTCTCCTTAATTCAATTACGGTTAAATATAAAATTTCTCAGTAGCTTCCCAATCTATTGTCCAGTATAGCACACATTTACCGCCACTGTGAACATTAACTTATTGAAGTAAGGATAAAAAATGCAGAATCCCCATCTGCAAAGCGACTTTCCGGCTCATGCATTGCGGAAGCGGCTCAGGAAATCTTTTGTCAGCGGGTCTTTCGGATTCTCAAACAGTTCCTTCGGCGGTCTGTCTTCTACGATAACGCCATTTGCCATGAAGATTACACGCTTGGAAACGTCACGGGCAAATGCCATCTCATGGGTGACGATGATCATGGTCAGGCCTTCGTGTGCAAGGTCTCTCATAACCTCCAGAACCTCGCCTACCATCTGGGGATCCAGCGCGGAGGTTGGCTCGTCGAAAAGAAGAATTTCCGGCTCCATGGCAAGGGCTCTTGCGATTGCCACACGCTGTTTCTGACCTCCGGAAAGCTGTTTGGGTTTGGCGTTGATGTACGGCGCCATACCTACTTTTTCCAGATAATACAAAGCTTTTTTCTCTGCCTCTTCTTTGCTCTTTTTCAAAACCTTTACCTGACCTACGGTGCAGTTTTTCAGAGCAGTCATGTTGTTAAAAAGGTTAAAATTCTGGAACACCATACCTACCTTTGAACGGTATTCCGGAACGTTTACGTTCTTACTGGTGATGTCAGTTCCATGATAATTGATTTCTCCGGTGGATGGAGTTTCCAGCATATTCAGGCAGCGAAGAAGCGTGGATTTACCAGAACCGGACGGTCCGATAATGCACGTCACGTCTCCCGGACTTACGGAAAAATCAATATCTCTCAGTACCTGATTGCTGCCAAATGCTTTTCCCAGATGCTTGACTTCAAGGATTTTTTCACTCATGATCATTTCTCCTCCTTCTTCTTAGGGTAGGAATACAGACCACTTGTGTGAGCCAGTGTATCCGTTGTGGCAAGGTCATAATTCTGCGGACCTTCCATCTTGTGTTCCAGCAGGCGGAGCAGTCTGGAGCATACAAAAGTAAGGATAAAGTACATTACCATAGCGATGGTAAAGGATTCAAAGTAAGTATAATAGGCTCCGGCTACGCCTTTTGTTGTGTAGAAAAGTTCTACAATTCCAATAATGGAAAGAACGCAGGTATCCTTGATATTGATGATCAGGTTGTTGCCAATCTGAGGCATGATGTTGCGCAATGCCTGTGGAAGGATTACGTTCATCATAGTCTGTACATGCGTCATTCCGATTGCTTTTGCAGCTTCTGTCTGACCTTCGTCAACAGAAAGGATTCCGCCTCGGACGGTTTCTGCCATGTAGGCTCCGGTATTGATAGATACTACGAAAAATGCCGCAAACCACATGGACATGTTGATATTGAACAGGTAAGCACTTCCGTAATAGATAAACATGGCCTGTACCATCATTGGGGTGCCGCGGAAAAATTCCACGTAGCATGCCATAATAAATTTGAAAAATCCAACCAGTGTCTTTTTAACGGCGGAGTCTCTTTTATCTACAGGAATTGTTTGAATAATTCCAACTATAAAGCCAATAAGGCACCCTAAAAAGGTGCCTACAATGGCTATGATCATTGTATTTCCGGCTCCTGACAAAAAGGAGGAGCCGTATTGCTGGAGCAGATACTGGATCCGGCCCCAGAAGGTTTCAGGAAGCATATTTTTCTCTCCTATCTCTCTCGACTTTATTTACAAAGACCGTCTGCGAAATATCCTGCAAAGTGAATCTTACAAAATGCAGGAATGATTTTTCAAACAGACTCAAATGCAGCGAAATCACTGTAACCCTTACTCTGACAGCGGCTGTACGGAAATTGCTTCGTCCATCATTTCTTTGTAATCATCCTCTGTCATTTTATCCAGTACGCTGTTCAGGGCATCCAGAAGCTCTGTATTGCCTTTCTGTACGGAAATACCAATGTTGATATCCTCATCTGATACCTCAAAATCTCCGTCTGTGCCAGAGAAATCAAGAAGTTTGAAATCCGGGTAAGCTACGCAGGCAGCCATTCCGGTAGGCATATCAGTTACAACAGCGTCACATTTTCCAGATTCCAGGGCAACCAGCATGGCAGGCGCACTTTCCTGTGCAGGAAGAATGTTTGCGACCTCAATCTGCGGCAGGCAGGAATCATACCAGATAGTGTTCTGCTGGGAAGTACAGGTAACGCCCTTCAGATCTGCCACACTTTTTGCATCTGCATAATCGCCGTCGCTTTTTACCAGGGTAATAATGGATGCATAGTAGTATGGCTCTGTGAAATCTACCATCTGCTGACGTTCGGATGTAATGGACTGACCTGCGATTACGCAGTCAACTTTTCCAGACTGGACAGCCGGTACCAGGGAATCCCAGTCCAGTTTCACGATTTCCAGATCGTATCCCAGCTCGTCACAGATTTTTTTCGCCATCATAACGTCGTAACCATATGCATAATCTGAGCTTCCAGAAATGGGAACGGCTCCGTTGGAATCATCTGGCTGTGTCCAGTTGTATGGTGCATAGCTGCACTCCATTGCTACCTTTAATGTTTTCTTCTCTTCTGCCTGTACCATTGTAAGTCCAAGTCCCGGCATTGCTGTCACGGTAACAGCTGCTGCCATAAGACCACTTGTCATTTTTCTCCATAAATAGCTCTTCTTCATGCTTCCGAATATACTTTCCGAATGCCTGCTGCGGCAGCTTCACCCGCTTCTATAGAACTCATGCTCCCTTTGAATGAATCAATTGCAATTACTACTTTCATGTTCTTTTCTCCCGTTTTTTCAAATACGATCTACCCTTCTATTTTTTCACTCCACAAATCCATTCCAATTGCAGAACTTCCTTCTTTTATCGTAATTTTATAATCAGAATCCACCTGAATATCATAGCCATATATGCTTTCTTTTCCCACTTCTGCGTCTTTTTGATCTGCATAATAGGAAAAACCTACACGGTAGATATCCGGATGCAGATCAATCTGAACATAACTATATCCCCGTATCCAGTCTTCTTCAAGATTTTTTTCATTGAGCAACAGCTGTGTTGCGTACTGTTCTGCCACATCCCCCTTGCTGGTTCCCATGGCATTTTCTATGGACCTGGCAGCAAAGCCATGTAAAGTCCACGCCGTTATCAAAATCTCCAGAACCACCACAACAGCAATAAGTACCGGGTTCTTTTTTTCCTTGCACATTCTCTTTACTGCAAATCCAAATGCGTATATCACAATCGCCAGATTCACCAGACATGTGATGAGACTTGCTTCCTGTCTATGTTGTTCCCAGAATCCGTCAGGAACCAGGAAAGAACATATTGTGAAAAATATGCCGGTCAGAGTGATTGTAAAAAATCCATAAATTCTTTTGCTTTCCTTATCTTCCCGATTCACCCACAGATAATATCCACTCACAGCAGCTCCCGCGCCAAGAAGCCCGGCAAATAACGCACCGCCAAGGTTTGCATGACCAGAGAATTTAAACACAGCCACAATGAGCAGAATTACCGGTATCGCAAGATAGCCTGCGATTTTATCCTGATGCTGTTGCTGTTTTCGTATTTCTTCCATTGATTGCATCATCTCAGTCACCTCTGCAGACGTGTATTTTTTCTCTGCTTTCTCTCTCTTTTCTGCCATCCCGTTTTTTTCTGCTGCTTCATTCATTTCTACTGTCCCATCTTTTTCTGCTGCCTCATCTTTTTTCACGTTAGCCCCTTCGGTTGTCTGCATTTCTGATCGCATCAGCTCCAAAAGCGATACATCCAGTGCCTCAGCCAATGGTTCCATTGTATTAATATCCGGAAATCCAAGTCCCCGCTCCCAACGGCTGACCGCCTTATCCGTCACTCCGACTTTTCCGGCAAGATCGGCCTGTGTCATATGATGCTCTTTTCTTCTTTCCGAAATAAATGCCCCAAACCTTTTTGTGTCCACTATATGATATCCTCCATAATTCTTTTGCGTTACTCTCTTATATACACTAAAATGTGGATTTTCGTCAATCGACGATTTGTTTACCTGGAAAAAAACGAAAAATTTTCTATAACTCTCTTGTATGTATTGACATTTTGATATCTAAATGATATCATATTTATATCTCGTAAAAGATAATTTTCATTATCAGGAGGATTGCTATGAAAGAAAAAGTTTTGGACAACAAGAAAAATGGTATGGGAATGATGGTGCTGTTTATTCTGCTCTATGCCGTGGCCGCAGCCGCTGTAATATTCGGCGCAGCCTTCGAACAGATTCCCCTTATGGTCATCGGTATCATCTGGGCTTCACTTGGATGGATCCCGTTCCTTGGCCTTAAAGTGCTGAAGCCGCAGGAAGCCCTTGTACTCACCTTATTCGGCAAATATGTGGGAACTTTAAAGAATGACGGTTTCTATTGGGTAAATCCTTTTTGTACAGCTGTAAACCCGGCTGCAAAGACGAGACTGAACCAGAGCGGTGACGTAGATGGAGGAAATGCCGCCAAATCCGTTCTCACACTGGCCACCGGAACTTCCGCTTCCACAAGCAGTACATATGTAAACAAAAAGATTTCCCTGAAGATCATGACCTTAAATAACAACCGTCAGAAGATCAACGACTGCCTGGGAAATCCGGTAGAAATCGGAATTGCCGTTATGTGGCGTGTAACAGATACTGCGAAAGCTGTTTTCAACGTAGATAACTATAAGGAATATCTTTCCTTGCAGTGTGACAGCGCGCTACGAAATATCGTGAGAATTTACCCTTATGACGTAGCACCCAATGTAGATACCACTGGGGATGGTGTAGCAGATGAGGGAAGTCTTCGCGGTTCCAGTGAAATCGTAGCCGGACGCATCCGTGATGAAATCCAGCAGAAAGTAGCAGATGCCGGTCTGGAAATTATTGAAGCCCGCATCACCTACCTTGCTTATGCACCTGAGATTGCAGCGGTTATGCTGCAGAGACAGCAGGCTTCCGCTATCATCGACGCAAGAAAGATGATCGTAGACGGTGCTGTTGGTATGGTAGAAATGGCATTAGAGCGATTGAATGAAAACAATGTGGTAGAACTTGACGAGGAGCGGAAGGCTGCCATGGTTTCCAATCTTCTCGTAGTGCTGTGCGGCAATCACGATGCCCAGCCGGTGGTTAATTCCGGCAGTCTGTACTAATGGCTGAAACCAGAGATACCCGGCCTAAGAAACAGATCCCGCTCAGGCTTTCTGCCAAGCTTTATGACCAGATTGCAGCCTGGGCGGAGGATGATTTCCGCTCCGTAAACGGGCAGATTGAATATCTGCTCACCGAATGTGTCCGCCAGCGCAAGAAAAATGGGAAATACGTTTCCGACACGATGGATAAACCGCCGGAACTGGATATCTCATGATTTCCAGCATAAAAAGCCCTTCTACTTGCCAAACCCACTATCGACAATTATAAAACAATACAAATTTTTCACATTTTAAACAAATCAGGGAGTACAGATGTTATAACAACAGTGCTGTACTCCCCGCTTTTATCTATTCGTGCACAGAGGGTAATGACTTTCTGAATGCTCTGAACACCAATTCTGTTTTGTATGGTATTTAACGCTTATAATTATAATTGTTAAGCTTATTTTCTTCGTTCTTTGTGTTAATTTATCTTTTGTATTTTAGTATTTCTATAATTCTATAAAATGATATATTACTTGCAATTTGCTTTCTCTATATGTATTTTTCTGTTTCGTTTTTCTATTTTGTTTTTCTATTACGTTTTTCTGATGCATTTTATATTTCATTTTTTTGAGAGTATTTCTACAGCCATTCTTATGTATGAATGGTTCTGTCAATCACATACACAGCCTCTGCTTTATCGCGGTGATGTCTTTCTCATGTTTGTTCACGTAAAATAAAAGTCTTTCCTGCGTTTCCCATCTCTTTTGTTGTTCTTCCAGCTTTTGTAAAAGATTGGAATGATTCTCTGCTACAACCTGAAGCTTCCAGTCTGTAGTGTTCTCCACATGAAGCCAGAGTTCTTTTACACTTCTTTGCAATTCTGATACTGATGCATCCAATTCACATACATGCTTGTCTACGCTGCGCAAGTTCGCTTCCAGATTCTCAAAGCGCCTCTTGGTTTCGCTTTCGAAGTTGTCAACGCGAGTTTCTAAGCTGTCAAAGCGGCTTTCCAAATTATCGAAGCGGCTTTCCAACTTGTCGAAGCGGCTTTCCAAATTATCGAAACGGCTTTCCAAATTATCGAAACGGCTTTCCAAATTCCCAATCCGTGTCTCAATGGGCACCAGCAATCCTGCAATCGCCTGTAGATCTTCTTTCGTCAACATTTCTTTCACCTCCCGTATATTTAAGATAAAAAAAGTATATCAGCAAAATAATGTAAAAACAATACTTGAAGTACATTTTGTTCTGTGCTATAATCACGCCACGCATGATTTGCAGCAACACATTTCAGAACAGGAAAAAAGTCCACTGTCTGGGAATCCCCAAGGCAACGGACTTTAAAGCTTCTACTCACCTAATCTATATTTTCTATTACTTTCATATTCTTACCAACTGTGGAAATTTCACCAACACCCCATCTTTTTATTCCCAAGGTGCCTTTACGACTTCCTTCGCTTCAAACAGGTGCTTCATCCAGTCACCGGCAAGCTGAATCCAGCTCTCACATTCTGCCTGGATTCCATAGCCATTGGGGCATGCTGTTTCTGCAGTGGCAAGTCCCAGACCATGACTGCCCACTGGATAAATATGCAATTCTGCCGGAATATCCAGAGCGTGAAGTGCCTGGAAAAACAGCAGGGAGTTCTCTACCGGTACAGTATCATCCGGTGCTGTATGCCACAGGAAAGTCGACGGGGTATCCTTCGTAACATTATATTCCAGGGACAGGAATCTGCGTTTCTCTTCATCTGCATAATCCTCTCCCAGAACGCTTTCAAAAGAACCCTTATGTGCTTTCTCGCCAGAAGTGATTACCGGATAGCTGAGCATAAGCCCATTGGGGCGAAACTTTTCGGAGTCCATGCCCAAAGCTTCTGCAACAAAGGGCTTGTTCCAGAATACACCAAGGCTTGCCGCCAGATGTCCACCAGCAGAAGAACCCTGGACTACGATCTTCTCTGTATCAATATGCCATTTTTCTGCATTTTCACGGAGCATTGCAACTGCTGTAGCCAGCTGAAGAAGCGCCTCCGGGAAACGTGCCGGAGCAACGCTGTAGCGCAAAATCGCAGCATGATAGCCCATTGCCATAAATCTGACAGCAAGAGCTTCTGCCTCTCTGTCAGAAGTCATCTGATAGCCGCCGCCAGGACAGATCAGCACAACCGATCTCTTTCTCTCCGGCTCGATCTCCGGGGAATTATCCAGGAAATATGTAAATAAATTTGCTTTAAACTCAGAATCTTTCAATTGGATTTCTATTTTTTCGTGAATCATTTCGCGAGCCTCCTGTTGTATATATTTCGTTCATTTTATAATGTCAGGAATAACCAGCTTATCCCCTAAAGCATGTTTGGAAAAAAGCTTTCTGTAAGACGTGCGTCACAATTTTGGCGTGCAGTTTGCAATAATGCTTTTTCAAACAGGCTCTAATGCCATAATAATTTTCTTCCTATAAGAAATCAATACCTAAATAAAATTGACACCTGCTATTTCAAACACGCTCTAGTTCCCCATCTTCGTCCTGTCATACATCTCCCTGAACTCCGTAGGCGTACAATTATTCATCAGCTTAAACATCCTAAGAAACGCCGACAGACTGGAAAAGCCTGACTTAAATGCCACCTCCGTCACACTCACTCCCGGATCCTGCAGCAACGTTTTTGCAAATTCAATTCTCTTCTGATTCAAATACTTATAAAACGTAGAATCTGTATACTGCTTAAACAACCTGGAAAAATGATACTTACTGAATCCTGCCTGGGAAGCCACTCCCTCCAGGCTCAAATCTTCCGCAAAATGATTGTTAATATAATCTGTAACCAGGATAAACTTCTCCACATATTCCTTCTGCCTGCTGTTTGCTCCGTTTTCTTTCTGCTGTCCCGCTACAGTATGTGCATTTACACGCTGTCTTCCAACGCATGTAAGAATCTCAAGGAATTTCGAAATAATCATAGTTTCCAGATAGGGAGACTCACCGAAATATTCCTCTTTGATTTCCAGCATAAGCGTTTTTACTTTTTCATAAATCTGCGGATACCCCTCCGGTGTAATCAAAGTAGCCGGGGTTATAATCATAGTAAGCAAGTTCAGCTCCTTGGTAGAAATATTGTTCAGACACGGCTGAAAAATAATCCGCTCTCCGCTTTCCGGAGCAAAAAGCTCATGAAGCATACACGGACCGATAATCAGCACATCCCCCTCACGCAGATTGTATTCCTTTCCACCGCACAGTGCCTTATAGCCATTTACGATTGGCATAAGTACCTCGAAGGAGGTATGCCAGTGCGGTGGGTAATTCTCGTATTCATCATTATAATAGAGACAAACCTGCTCATCCTCCCGGAAATCTACTGTTTCATGTATTCCACTAAGCTTATGTATCATTTCCCCATGCTCCTTCCCTGTATATTCTTATTATAATGCTCCTGAGTTTCACCCTTTTACCAGAGCATGTTTGAATTTTCCCAACATATATCATTTTCCGACGGTCAGTATCAAATATTGTCATTCAGTTCTCAAATATTGCGTTTTTCAATATGTTTGTATTGTATCAAATATTGCTTTTTTTATCAATATATAGCCAAATTTATATTTTAAATCTAAATAAGTATCGTTTATCTTTGTCTATATTGCATAATTTTCTATGTTTTAAATTATATACTTTGACATGTACTTGTTTTTGTACAATTTTAGATAGCAATAATTGATAGTAAACAAACAAGAATTAGAAAGAAAACCCAGGCAATCTCTGCTATAGTAAGAATTACCAAATACGAGATCTAAATTTTTAAAAGGAGGTTCAATATGAACAAGAAACGAGCACTTTCAATATTAGTAGCTGCAGCAATGGCAGCTGGAACACTGGTTACATCTGTACCGGTTTATGCTGATGATGTTGAAGAAATCACATGGATGTTCTGGGATGACCTGGAAGCTACGGAAGATCTTATTTCCAAAGGTTACAAAGAAGTCATTGATCGTTTCAACGAAGAGTACGATGGCAAATATCACGTAACTCCGATCACCACCAACCTGGAAGAGTATGATGGCAAGCTGAACGCACTGATCGCAGCCGGACAGACACCGGACGTTTACATCTGTAACCCTGGTCCAAACATGGACGTATATGTAAATGCAGGCGCAGCAGCTGATCTTACCGATATCCTTGAGAATCAGGAAGCAGACTGGTACGCATCCTTTACAGATGGTATCTTCGAAAGAATGACCTATGACGGAAAGATCATGGCAGTTCCTACCAACTTCGCAGCAGCCTGCGTTTACTACAACACCGAGATGTTTGCAGATGCTGGCGTAGAAGTTCCTACCACATACGACGAACTGATTGCTGCATGCCAGAAGCTTCAGGATGCCGGCTACACACCAATCTCCTGCTCCGCTGGTACCGCATGGTGCTTATCCATGATCGCCGGTTATCTGTGTGACCGTCAAGGCGTTGACCTTGCAGCTATCGCAGACCATACCGCTAACTGGACAGACGAGAACTGTATCGAAGCAGGCACCAAGTTAAAAGACCTTTCCCAGTATTTCCAGGCTACAGCAGCCGGAGATTCCAACGACCAGGCTACAGCAGCTTTCTATAACGGCGAAGCAGCTATGCTGGTTCAGGGTTCCTGGGCAATCGCACAGATCAATGGTAACAACCCGGATTTCGAGTCCAAATGTGGTGTATTCCAGTTCCCTGGAATCGACGGTGCAAATGACCCGAACCGTATGATTGTTAAGACTGATAACCTTCTTATGAGCTCCACAACAGAGCATCAGGACGCAGCTATCGCTCTTATGAAAATGTTCACAGACGAGACAGCTCAGAAATACACAGCAGAAGTCGGCGGCAAATTCCCAATCGTCAAAGACCTTGAGATCGACTATGACAAAGCTCCTGCACAGCTGAAATATGTTCAGGATATCATGGCCAAAGCAACTGGTACATTCGGATTCTACAATGAGTCCCTTGCATCTGTAGAAGCTGGTGACTGCTTTGATAACGCAATGGTTGACATCTTCCTTGGAAACCAGACACCTGAAGAAGCATTCCAGACCGTACAGACATTCTATGAGGAGAACGTTTGGGAATAAATCCTCCCTTATAAAAATAAGTTATAAACCCAGGCACATGGCTGCCGCGGAACGGACTAAGGCATGTTCCGCGGCAGTCTTTTTACTAAAAAGGTTATCGCCAGTCAGCGAGCCCACCAAAATCAATACAATACTCATGCAGACAACGGCTTATTCTTTGCTATCATTCGGTTTTCTTTAGTAGTAAAACCGCACACATTTGACGGAAGGAGATATTATGGATAAAATTCTGCGCGACAAAAAAGCCATTTTCGTATTTATCGCCCCGGCGCTGATCATGTTCCTTCTGGTCCTGATCATCCCGACGATACAAATGGTTTACTACTCACTCTGCGATTACGCAGCACTTACACCCCCTGAATTTGTGGGATTAAAAAACTATAAGAAACTGTTTTTCGGTGACGCCACATTCCGTATTGCCCTGAAAAACTCCATCTTTTTCATGATCTTTTCAGCAGTCACACAGCAGATCTTCGGTCTTTTACTTGCTGTTATGCTCACCAACATCCCGAAAGGCCGTAACATTTTCAAGAACATTTATTATCTTCCATGCGTACTTTCCTCCGCAGCACTTGGACTTCTCTGGTCTTTCCTTTTCAATCCGAGAATCGGTATCAACAATCTTCTTGCCAAATTCGGCATTGAAGGACCTCTGTGGCTGATGGACTCTACCGGATTTATTGTACTTCCCATGTGGGTTATCGCATTTGTTGCCCTGTGGCAGTACCTTGGTCAGAACATGATGCTTTATATGGCACAGATCACCGGAATTTCCCGTGACATTTATGAAGCTTCCTATATAGACGGTGCGTCAAAGGTAAAAGCATTCCGCTACATTACCCTTCCGCTGATCAAACCAATGATGATCACATCACTTTCCCTGAACTGTATCGGTTCTCTGAAGTTCTTCGACCTGGTTTACAACATGACTCAGGGTGGTCCGAACCACAGAACAGAAGTCCTTGCAACTGAACTTTATGCAGAAGGTTTCAACTATTTCAAATACGGCTACGCCAGCGCCATTTCCGTAGTTCTCCTGGTGCTCTGCCTGCTTGTAACCCTTCTGGTAAAGAAAGTCATCAAAGTTGAAACTTACGAGTCATAAGGAGGTGGGAAAATGAGCAACGTAAAAGTAAAAGCTCCGAAAAAGCCGGTAAAACCGGTAATCGTAGTGATTTATATCCTGCTGGTGATCCTGGCAGTTATTTATCTGGCTCCGCTTCTGTGGATGCTGTCCGTATCTCTGAAAGATAACGCTGGTGTTATGTCCGCACCATTTTCCCTGCCAGAGGTATTTCATTTTGAAAACTATGCGCAGGCATGGCAGATGGGAAAACTTGGCACCGCCCTTATAAACTCTGTCATCGTCTGCGGCGCTACCCTGATTGTCAGTCTTTTCTTCGGCGCTATGGCAGCTTTTGCCATCGCCAGAATGCGCTGGAAATTATCGGAATTCATGCACACCTTCTTCCTCATCGGAATGATGGTTCCAGTACATTGTGTTCTGATTCCTCTTTTTGTAAGATTTGCGAAACTTGGTCTTACCAATTCCCAGGGCGGATTGATGATTCCTTATATTACCTTCTCCCTGCCAATGACCATTTTCCTGCTTACCGGATTTTTCCGTTCCATGCCAGGAGAAATGTTCGAGGCTGCTGCCATTGACGGCTGCGGAATCTACGGATGCTTTTTCCGGATCGCACTGCCACTTTGCAGAACCGGTTTCTTCGTATCCGGTCTGATGACCTTCATCAACAACTGGAACGAGCTGCTTCTTGCCATGGTATTTATCTCTGATCCTATGAAAAAGACACTGCCGGTTACACTGACCTATTTCGTTGGTCCTTACGCAACCAACTATGTGCAGATGTTTGCTGCGATCATTATCGCAATCGCACCTACCGTTGTTGTTTACTCACTGTTCAGTAACCAGATCGTAGAAGGTCTTACCACAGGTGCAGTAAAAGGATGATATGCAGCCCGAAAACTCACACTCGCTTTACAACGTAACCTGCTATTTGTGGGTCACAAACCTTATATGGCTCAATGTTTTGCAACAAGGAGAAACATTATGGATAGAAAAAAGGCTAGAAAAAAAGCGACCGAACTGGTCAGCCAGATGACCTTAGCGGAAAAAGCAAGTCAGCTACGCTATGACGCACCTGCAATCAAGCGGCTTGGCATCCCCGCCTACAACTGGTGGAATGAAGCGCTCCACGGAGTTGCCCGCGCCGGACAGGCCACAATTTTCCCGCAGGCAATTGGACTTGGCGCCACTTTTGACACCGAACTTCTGGGACAGATTGCAGATACCATTGCTACCGAAGGTCGTGCCAAATACAATGCATATTCCCAGGAAGAAGACCGTGACATTTACAAAGGTCTTACCTTCTGGTCGCCAAACGTAAATATTTTCCGTGATCCAAGATGGGGACGGGGACATGAAACTTACGGTGAAGATCCTTACCTTACGAAAGAGTTGGGAGTCTCTTTTGTAAAAGGGCTCCAGGGCGATGGCAAAGTTATGAAAGCCGCTGCCTGCGCCAAGCACTTTGCAGTCCATTCCGGTCCGGAGGCCATCCGCCATGAATTTGACGCAATCGCAACTCCGAAGGATATGGAAGAAACTTACCTCCCAGCATTTGAAGCTTTAACCAGAGAAGCGGACGTGGAAGGCTTCATGGGTGCCTACAATCGCACCAACGGAGAGCCTTGCTGCGGAAGTCCTTCCCTTCAGAAAATACTTCGCGGCGACTGGGGCTTCCAGGGATATTTCGTTTCCGACTGCTGGGCCATCAAGGATTTCCACGAGCATCATATGGTAACCAGCACCCCGGCAGAGTCGGCTGCATTAGCACTGAACAATGGCTGCGATCTGAACTGCGGAAACACTTATCTTCACATTTTGAAAGCTTATGAAAAAGGACTGATCTCCGAGGATACCATCACGGAATCCGCCATCCGCCTTTTCACTACCAGATATCTGCTGGGATTATTTGAAGAAACAGAATACGACAAAATTCCTTATTCTGAGGTGGAGTCACCTGCCCATCTGGCACTTTCCCAAAAGGCTGCTGAAGAAAGCTTTGTACTTCTGAAAAACAATGGGATCCTGCCTTTGAACAAAGAGAAGATCAAAACAGTTGGAATCGTTGGACCAAATGCAGACAGCCGTAAGGCTCTGGTAGGCAATTATCACGGTACAGCTTCCCGCTACTGCACGATCCAGGAAGGTATTCAGGATTACCTTGGAGATGATGTACGTGTGCTTGCCTCTGTAGGATGTGACCTTTTCCGCGACCGCACCGAGCATCTTGCTTTTACTCAGGACAGACTTGCGGAAGCGAAAATCGTTGCAGAAAACAGCGATATCGTAATTCTCTGCGTGGGGCTTGATGAAACACTGGAGGGTGAAGAAGGAGATACCGGAAACAGCTATGCTTCCGGTGACAAAGAGACCTTGCAGCTTCCACAGGTTCAGCTGGATCTGATGGAAGCCATGGCTGAATCCGGCAAACCGGTTGTTCTTTGCTTGATGGCAGGAAGTGACATTGATCTTTCTTATGCAGAAGAACATTTTGATGCAGTGATGGTTCTGTGGTACCCAGGTGCTGAAGGTGGAAAAGCCGCCGCAAGAGTACTGTTCGGAGATGTCTCCCCATCCGGCAAATTACCAGTGACCTTCTACAATACCCTGGAAGAGCTTCCGGATTTTACAGATTATGCCATGAAGGGACGTACTTACCGCTATATGGAGAATAAGGCGCAGTTCCCATTTGGATATGGATTGACTTATGGGAAGGTAGTAGTGACAGATGCAGTTGTCAGTGAAAACAGCGCAGCCGACACAAATGGTACAAGTGTTTCCGGCAAGGCAGGTTTCGAAAGCGGCACTAATACCACAGCAGCACCAGTTACAATCCAGGCCACTGTCACCAACCAGGGCGCAATTGATACCCGGGATGTGGTTCAGGTTTACATAAAGAATGCAGATTCTTCTCTGGCCGTTCCAAACCCGGAGCTTGCTGCTTTCACTCCTGTTTTCCTGAAAGCAGGCGAAACAAAAACCGTCACACTTTCCATTGCTCCAAAGGCCTTCACCGTAGTAGATGAAACTGGAGCAAGAACAGAGGACGGCAGCCACTTCCATATTTACGTTGGCTGTACGCAGCCGGACAAGAGAAGTATGGAACTTGCAGGTGTGAAACCAGTGGAAATTGAATATAGTAAATAATCTTTATAAGGCGAACTACTATCTTAGTTGTTCGTCTTATATTTTTCCTCCTTTAAAAGCATCGAATATTAAGTAACCGCCATTCATACCTATCTCAAGGTACAAACAGCGGTCACGCAATTCATCTCAGTTTTCACTCAATATTTTCCTGTCCATAATAAGCATTTGCACCATGTTTTCTATAGTAATGCTTATCCTGAAGCTCCTGCGGAGCAGGTTTCACATTCGGATTGATCAGCTCGCAGCGGGAAGCCATCTTGGCAACCTCTTCCAGAACTACTGCATTATGCACTGCCTCGTGCGCATCCTTGCCCCATGTGAAAGGACCATGATTCTTGCAAAGAACAGCCGGAACAGCCTCATAATCTCTCTTCTTGAAATAGTCGGCAATGAGAATACCAGTATTCTTCTCATAAGCTTCCGCAATCTCACTCTTATCCAGATTACGGACGCATGGAACCTCACCGTAAATATAATCAGCATGAGTGGTTCCATAGCATGGAATTGCGCGGCCGGCCTGTGCCCAGCTGGTAGCCCAGGAGGAATGAGTATGTACGATTCCACCGATCTTCGGGAAAGCATTGTACAGAACTACATGGGTCGGAGTATCAGATGATGGGTTATATTTACCTTCTACTTTATTACCTTCCAGGTCTACAACTACCATATCTTCCGGTGTCAGTTTCTCATATTCCACACCACTTGGCTTGATTACGAAAAGACCTTTTTCACGATCAATTCCACTTACATTTCCCCAGGTAAAAGTAACCAGGCCGTATTTCGGCAGGTCCATATTTGCTTTGTAAACTTCTTCTTTTAATTTTTCAAGCATAGCTGTATCCTCCTTTTTATACATGCAAATATCTTATATTTTTCATAAAAACTTGTATCTTATAGTTTTCATAAAATTTCATCACTCATAAAGCGGAATCTCATAGCCCCAGGATTTCCTGATTCCATCCATGATCTCCATCACACGCACAGTCTCATCATGAGGCATTTCCGGGCATTCCTTTTCGCCCTGTGCGATTGCTCTGGCGCAGGCCTCAACCTCATACTCATAGCCTGTGATCTGTGCCGGAGGCAAATAAGCTGCAACCTCCTTATGCTCCTTGTCAAACACTGTGATTTTCTCCGGATTATTAATATTCTGCACCTGAATATAACCTTTGGTTCCAAAAATACTTCCCATTCTGTCAGAAATTTCACGGGCACCACACTGCAAGGTAGCCATGCGGTCGCCTTCAAATACCATAGCAATCGTATCCAGCATATCCACACCTTCACGGAAAATAGCAGTTGCCTGTACATCCTTCAACTTATCCCCAAGAACCATGCTTGCGAAATTAATGGTATAAACACCAACATCCAGAAGCGCACCGCCTGCCAGCTCCGGCTTACGGATACGTTCCACCTCACTGATGGCATAGTTCAGATTGGCTGTAACAGCTGTCACCTCACCGATCACACCGCTTGAAATAATATCATCGATCATCTTTCTGGATGGCATATATCTGGTCCAGATTGCCTCTGTGATCAGCAGGTTTTTCTCTTTCGCCAGGGCAAAAAGCTTTCTTGCCTGGTCTGCATTTACAGTAAACGCCTTTTCACAAAGCACATTTTTTCCTGCCTCCAGGCACATCTTTGCATGAAGATAATGATGGGAATGAGGGGTTGCAATATAAACCAGATCCACCTGCGGGTCTGCAAGCATTTCCTCATAAGAGCCATAAGCCTTGGAAAAACCGTATTTCTCGGCAAAAGCCTGCGCCCGTTCAAAGCTTCTGGCTGCCACTGCGTAATTCTCCACATCCTTCATTCCAGCTACTGTTTTCGCCATCTGAACTGCAATTCCTCCAGCTCCAAGTATTCCAATTTTCATTTATGTAAACCGCCTTTCTAATAAAATTTCCTGTTTCGCCATTCTCAACTGACCTCCCTGTATGGAGATATCTCTAAAGCGATACAGTTATTTCGCTCACATGATATTCATATAGTCTCACCTCATGCAGACATAAACTCTACAATCGCATAAGGTTCGCCATTCTCCGTGGAAAGCGCAACCGTAACCTTTCCCATTTCCAGCTTCACTGCCGGATAAAAAACGTCTCCAAGCAGTGCCTGCTTCTTATATTCTGCCCTCATCTGGCGGATTTCAAAGCCTTCTGGCAGATAGTCTGCCCCCATGCGAATATACTGACAATTATTAACATGGTGATGGGTGTCCAGATGATGTTTCTGTATTGCAAAAGACTCCTGAGCTTCCATCCCTTCCGGAAGGGCAATCTTACGTGGCGCATAATCCATCTCCAGCTTTTCATCCAGTTCGTATCCTCTGGTGTCTTCGTCTGTAAGTCTGGCCGGCAGACCGGTCTCTGTATCAATATTGGTCCAGATACTGTTTGCATAGGATAAAAGCTCTCCATCTTCTGTTTTCAGAGTGAAGTTACGCATTCCAAGAAAGCCTTTGAAGCCATATGGCGCCGTTGATGCCACAATCGACTCTCCCAATCCCGGATATCGGTTCACCACAATCTGCCAGGATGACAACACCCAGGCTCTCTGGCGTTCCTCCAGCGCCTTCATTCCCTGCCCTATATTCTCAGATTGAAAGGTGCAGCAATCCTGATAATAATTCTGAATTCCAGGAAGAGTCAGGCAACCATCTTCGCCTATTTCACTGTATCTGACACGGCCTTTAAAACTGTAACTCATGTTATGTCAATCTCCATTCTAGAGCCTGTTTGAAAAATCATTCCCGCAATCTGCACGCCCCACTTTGTGGGAGATTTTGCAGAAAGCCTTTTTCAAACACGCTCTAATTTCTTGTCCGCAAATTTTACTTCATTATATAACAAATCCAGCAATAAAGATATGAAAATGTAGATTTTTTTTGTGAAAATCCCCTTGATTCTGCACCCTTTACCATGTACAATAAAGGTATAAAATAAAAACAGCAAACGCTTATATATGTCCATAATCTGGTTGGACGTTTCTACCAACTACCCTAATAGTTGTCTATAAGCTGCATGCGAAGAGGTATGCAGGTATGGCATTTTCCGGGTGGTTTTTTTATTGCTGAATCAGCCCGAAATCACATTTTGCATGTTTCCGGCAGTACGTTCTCAGCCGCAAACTATCCCGGAGTTTTACTTTGCCTCGCCTCTGGCAGAAAGGATGGTCTGATATGAAAAAAGATTTGTTTGCTTTGAAAGGTACAATTTGTTACAGCAAGAATCAGAAAGAACTTGTTTTTCATGAAAACTCTTATGTAGTCTGTGAAAACAGTCTCTGTGCTGGTATTTTTTCCCAGCTTCCGGCAGAATATAAGGACATTCCGGTAGAAGACATGGGTGATCGACTGATCATCCCAGGATTCACTGACCTTCATCTGCACGCTCCCCAGTACGCTTACCGCGGAACCGGCATGGATCTGGAGCTGCTGGACTGGCTGAACACCATCACTTTCCCACAGGAAGCCAAGTACGCTGACCTGTCCTATGCGAAAAAGGCTTACTCCATTTTCGTGGATGACTTAAAGCACAGCTTCACCACCAGAGCCTGCATTTTCGCCACCTTGCACCGTCCGGCAACGGAGCTTCTCATGGACATGCTGGAGGAAAGCGGCCTGACAACTATGGTTGGAAAAGTAAATATGGATCGCAATGGAGCACCGGAGCTTCAGGAGAAAAGCGCACAGGCTTCTGCACAGGATACACGCCAGTGGCTGGAAGAGATCAAGGGACGTTACGACCACACCTACCCGATCCTAACCCCACGTTTTACCCCATCCTGTACTGATGAGCTGATGACCGAGCTGGGAAAAATCCAGCGGGAATACCACATTCCAATTCAGTCTCATCTGTCTGAAAATTTCGGGGAAATTGCATGGGTAAAGGAGCTTTGTCCCACAAGCAGATTTTATGGGGATGCGTATGATATGTTTGGATTGTTTGGAACGAAACCTGCAGCAAATGAAGAAGTCTCCAATCCTGCTTCTGCAAGCAGCAATACATGCCCTACTATCATGGCCCACTGTGTTCATTCCACAGATGAGGAAATCCAGATGATCAAAGACCAGGGTGTTTACATCGCCCATTGCCCGGAATCCAACACCGACATTGCTTCCGGAATCGCTCCCATCCGCCGTTATCTTGACATGGGACTTCACGTAGGTCTTGGAACTGATGTTGCCGGTGGATTTTCCCTTTCCATGTTCCGCGCAATTGCCGATGCCATCCAGGTTTCCAAGCTCCGCTGGCGCCTGATGGACCAGACCCAGGCCCCGGTTACTCTGGAAGAAGCTTTTTACATGGCCACGATCGGTGGTGGCTCCTTCTTCGGAAAAGTCGGCAGCTTCGAAAAAGGCTATGAATTCGACGCTATGATTCTGGACGACAGCAATATCCGTCATCCTCAGGAAATCTCCACCCGTGACAGACTGGAAAGGCTTGTTTATCTGTCCGACGACCGCAATTTGGTTGGGAAATATGTACAGGGACGGAAAGTAATTTAAATTTCAGATTTTCAAAATTACGCTTTGATATCTTCTTAAATAATGGTAATCTAGAGCGTATTTGAAAAAGGCTTTCTGCAAGATGTGCGTCACAATTTGTGGGAAATTTCGCTCGGATGAGGGCGCCGTAGCGGGCTACGGCAACCGAATTCGGGTGAAATCTCCCGCAAAGTGGGGCGTACAGATTGCGGGAATAATTTTTCAAACACGCTCTAGTCAATATGGCGGTTACTTAATATTCGCTGTCCCCAGATACTCCCGTATCCGCGCCTCATTCATATTCTCCCCGATCACGATCACGACTTCCTGGCCTGCGGAAATGGGCCTTAGGGAAAATTCTTTACGGGTGGCGTTTAATTCCAGCCAGTTATTGTCGGCGGACACTTTCTGAGCGGAGCCCGAATTCATTTTTTCGTTTTCGGTTACCGCGGCAGCATTTTCTTCTAATTTCACAAAGCCCTTAATTCGGAAAACATCCCCACATTCCGGATCATCCAGAATCTGATGCGCTGCTTTCTCCAACTGTGTCTCGGAAATCTTCAGCTCCATAAAATACAATGACTGGAACCCTTCTTTCTCATCAAAACACTGTTTCTCGAAATCTTCCATCACATACCCGCTGTTGAAAATCTTCTGAAAATCCTCATCTGTAAACTTTTCCCAATTCTTATTCAGTATCTCATTTTTCGTAAAACGTCGTTTGCATTTCACGCTTTCCAGTGCGCGATTCAGATGTTTCACAGTTCCACTAATCTCTTCCTCAGATGCCTCCTGGCTCTTGCTCAGAACAATACAACCTGCATCAGCCGCCTCTGAAGCCAGAATATACTCTGCCTGTGGCTGCAGCTTCTCCTCCAGTCTGGCATCCAGAATGGTAATCACATTTCCAATCTGATACCACTTATCCAACGGCTCTTCATAAAGGGCATCGAAAAACTCATCCACATCAAAAATCCCGGAAGGCTCAATGAGAACTCTGTCATATCCGCACATTCCCATTGCGATCAGCTTGGTCTTGAAACGTCTTCTGTGGCAGTCCGCATCACATCCACCTGAAACCATTTCCAGCTCGCAGTTCTCACCTTCCAGATCATGAAGCAGCATCATGTCCACATTCACTGCACCAAAATCATTCTCCAGAATTCCAATATTCTGCCCCTGACTCATCAGCCATGCAGCATATTTCTTTATGAAAGTCGTTTTTCCTGAGCCAAGAAAGCCTGTAATTAAATCAACTTTAACCATTTTTTAATCTTCAACCTCACTTTTCAATATAAAGCTGGCCTGGAACCTGTTGCCGACCGCTTCGAAGCGACTGGCTCCGCCATGTTTTTCGCAAAGTTTTTTCATGGAAAGAATGCCGATTCCTTCCTGTTTGTTTTGCCGTTTTTTTGAGTAAATTTTCCCATTTTCCTGGAATAATATTCCATCAAAAGAATTGTCTACCGTAATCAGAAGCATGCCGTGTTTCTTCTCCGTAGCAACTTCAACAAAGCGTTTTCCCTCATACTGACCGGCGGCAGTCACCGCATTATCCAGGGCATTGCCCAGAATTGTACAAAAATCAGTGTCCGGAACAGCAATATCTTTCAGATAGCAGCATACGGAAAACTCGATATTTTTCGCCCTGGCAATACAGCCGTAATGATAAAGGACGCCGTCTGCCGCAGCGTTTCCTGTATATGGAATTGTTACTTTTCCCATCTCTTCCAGTTCCAGATCATCACAATATCCCCGCAAGCCCTCCATATCATTTTTATCAAGAAAACCTTTAATAGCTGCTACCTGATGACGAAAATTATGGCGTGCTTCACGTTCTGCCAGAACCTGCTCCGTGAGCGCATGATAGTAGCCTTTCTGCTGATCGATCTGCCGGTTCAGTTCTTTTTCATTCAGAAAATGCTGCTGATCATAAGACACCGCAAAGCAAATCAGCAATGTGGCGACGCCGATCAGACATTTACTCAACATTTGGGGAAAAGTGGTAGTGTAGATATCCACTCCTTCTGAAAATATACTGGAAAAAAACATGGCAATAGGAATGAACCATAAGGTCTCCCAATAATTTTGGCATTCAATTTCAAGGAATGGTGTTACTGTATAACGGAGCAGGCTGCTAAGCAGCGGATATAGAAGCGCATACACTACAATTGCAATTGCGCTGGTTTCTGCAATTCCAATCGCATTTCCCTGCATTCCCAAAAGTGAACTGACATAAGCTCCGATTGACAGTGCAATCATGACAATATCTGCCACAATTCCAAATACAAACAAATGCACCTTGGTGTATCCAGGGACAAGCCAGATATTTACAGCAGCCATTACAATACAGAAAGCAATCAGATTTATCTTATAAAACGGCACGTCAATTTCCCGGTAATTTCCCACCCACATGCAGATTCCGAAGTCCACAGCCAGACCAATTGCATAGATTACAGTCAGTCTGATCCTGTCTTTATCTGAGATTTTTTCGTGAAACGGAACAATTCGCAGGATCAGAGTGGGGACATGAGCCAGGATACAGAGAAAACTTACAATTGCGATTATAATTGTATTTTCCATATATTTTTACCTCGTTTTAAAGTCCCCCGAGAGGCGGTCTGCCTCTCCGTTTTTCTTTTCCAGCCTCTTTAATTCCGGCAATATAGTCAGCAGCATTGTAACGAAACAAAGGCTTCCGCCAATTACATTAGATACCGGCTCTGCCAGGAATACTCCGTGAGTTCCCATTTTAAACACGTAGGGAAGCAGGTATGTCAACGGAACTACAATAAAAACTTTTCTCAAAAGCGAGAAGAAAATGGCCTGTTTTTTCTTATTTAAAGACTTGAAAACAGTCTGTCCAATGTACTGCAGATCCATAAAAATAAAGGCTGCAAAGTAGGTTTTCAGTGCCGGAACTGCATCCTTTATCAAGAGCTTATCGGAGCTGAAAATGGCAATCAGATAATCCGGAACAAAGATAATCACGTTCCACATTACTGCTGTATAAACCAGAACCATTACTGCCAGAGTGACCATTGCCTTGCGGACAAGCTTCGGTCTTTTTGCCCCATAATTATAGCTCAGAATAGGTGATGTTCCTTCATTTATAGCATAAATCGGCGTCTCTACCATCTGACGGACACTGGATACGATAGTCATAACAGATATGTAAACATCCCCTCCGGTGACCCCCAGAACATTGTTGCAGCAGATGGTTACCAGGCTGTTTGTCAGCTGCATAATGAAGCCTGCAGTACCAAGACTGACAATGTTTTTTGCATTCTCTTTGCAGCTTTTCAGCTCTGTTTTTTTCAAAAGCCGAGCTTTCATTTCCGCTCTTTTTTCAAGAAAAAGTAGTACATAAGCAGCTGATAGGAACTGGGAAAGAACAGTCGCAATGGCAGCTCCTTTGATTCCGAAACCAAGCACAAAAATGAATAATGGATCCAGGATCAGATTGGCGACTGCACCAATTGCTACAGAAAGCATGCCAGTTGTCGCGTATCCCTGTGCATTGATAAATGGGTTCATTCCTGTGGCGATCATGGATGGAACCGTTCCGATCAGGTAGATCATCATGTAGGGATATGCATAAACCAAAGCATCCTCAGATGCTCCAAAAAGTACCAGCAGAGGTCTTGCAAAAAGCATACCTGTTATCATCAGAATGATCCCGCTTCCGCACACCATAGTAAAGGAAGTATTCATCACCTCTTGCGCTTTCTGGTTGTCTTTCATACCTCTGTTTATAGAAAAAACAGGCGCGCCGCCACTGCCAAACAGATTGGCAAAGGCAGTGATAATCACGATTAACGGGAAACATAAACCGACTGCGCCAAGCGCCGTAGTTCCCACTTCAGGGATTCTGGCTATATAGATTCTGTCTACAATATTATATAAAAGACTGAGTATCTGCGCCACCAGCATGGGGATTGCAGCGCTGAAAATGTTTCTGGTTACCGTGCCATTTTCAAAATCAATTCGTTTCATTTTGTTTCACAACTTTCTTTTTAATTCATATTTTTATAATACTCTTGTTCTGTCAGTACAAATTGTTCCATTTCTTATGGAAATCTGGTAATCTTCGACATTCAGACAGTCCCCATTTTAGAAGGTTGTTTTTATGCAGAATGGGTTACTGCTGCGTAGGGCATCCTGGCCGGAAAGTGTCTTCTAACTCCAGTTTTCCGGTGCCTTTAAGTGTAAAAACTCCTGTCTCATGATATAATTTCTCCTGAAATTGTTTGAACTTTATAGGTTTATTTTGCACATTACGTGGAAAAATGTCAAGAGAAAAGGGACTATAACAGATGAATGTCACTTCATACGCAGCACGCATCTATTACAGTCCCTTATATATTCTCTTGTTACATTAATTTGATCCGCCTATTGCTTTTTCGATGTTTGAAGATCCAGCTTCTACAACTTCCATACCCGATTTATCCCCTTTAAAGCCACTATAAATACGTGAGTAAAACTGCTCCTTTGCAAACCCGACTTCTATAACAATCCAATCCCAGCCTTTCTCCTTATCGTTTCTGCTTTTAATTTTCAGAGTATCACAATTTAAACCGGCCTCCTTTAATACGGCTTCAACACCAGTATTATACGACTTCCAATTATTGCTTTTTACACCGTTTACTGTAACTCCGGAATTTGCTCCACAATAGATACTTTTTCCATTTAACATAGCTGAAGTATATGCGTCTGGCAGTTCACTTGTGCTACGACATATCACAACCCAGACACCACAGCCTGAATTTTCTTGTCCTACAGCTTTCTTTGGAATATCCATTCGTCCTTCATTATATGCATTCGTCAATGCCGACTTAATAATTCGCGCATTTTGCATATCCACTGCCCTGCGTGCTTTTTCCAGCTGTCCATTAAAAATCGGGATTGAAACAGCAACCAATACCGCAATAATTGCAACTACAATCAATAGTTCCGCTAGTGTAAAACCGTTTTTGCTTCGGTATTTCATACAAGACCTCCCCATAACGCAAACAAATATTACATCTTCTTTATTACAATCTTTTTGCTTATGCCTCGTTTTACAAAAACCGTTTTGTAGCTCTTTGCCTTTTTCCTGGGGACGTAGATTTTCATCCTGGATGGAGTGCCTTTGAAGGCATTGGAGCCTACGTATTTGGCTTTCAGGCGGGAGGTGTAGATTCTCATTTCGTTTAACTTTTTGCAGCCATAAAAGCTTTGTTTTCCGATCGCTTTTACTGAGCCGCCAATTTGTACGTAAGAGAGTTTCGTGCACTTATAAAAGGCATAGCTTTTAATCTGGATTACATTGTTTCCTATGATAGCCTTTTTCAGGTATTTATTGCTCTTGAATGCTTTGGCGGCTATTGAGGTTACTTTGTAATTCGCGCCCTTCAGGTTTACGCTGTCTGGAATTGTGACAGTGCTTACCTTTTTCTTTATCGGTTTTATATATTCTACCGTGTCTGTGGCGGTAACTTTATAATATCCGTTTGTCGCTGGATGTTTCACTGTTGTGCCCACTTTATATCCAGTCGGCGCAGGTGTGTTTGTCGGCGTTGCTGTTGGCACTGGCGTGTTCGTCGGCACTGGCGTTGCCGTTGGTACTGGCGTGTTTGTCGGCACTGGCGTGTTTGTCGGTACTGGCGTGTTCGTCGGCGTTGCCGTTGGTATTGGTGTATTCGTCGGTACTGGCGTGTTCGTCGGCACTGGCGTGTTTGTCGGCGTTGCCGTTGGTATTGGTGTGTTCGTCGGTACTGGCGTATTCGTCGGCACTGGCGTTGCCGTTGGCACTGGCGTGTTCGTCGGTACTGGCGTGTTTGTCGGCGTTGCCGTTGGTATTGGTGTGTTCGTCGGTACTGGCGTATTCGTCGGCACTGGCGTGTTTGTCGGTACTGGCGTGTTCGTCGGCGTTGCTGTTGGTACCGGCGTGTTTGTCGGCGTTGCCGTTGGTACCGGCGTGTTCGTCGGCGTTGCCGTTGGTATTGGTGTGTTTGTCGGTACTGGCGTATTCGTCGGCACTGGCGTGTTCGTCGGCGTTGCCGTTGGTACCGGCGTGTTTGTCGGTACTGGCGTGTTTGTCGGCACCGGCGTGTTCGTCGGCGTTGCCGTTGGTACTGGCGTGTTTGTCGGCGTTGCCGTTGGTACCGGTGTGTTCGTCGGCGTTGCCGTTGGTACCGGCGTGTTTGTCGGCACTGGCGTATTCGTCGGCGTTGCCGTTGGTACCGGTGTGTTCGTCGGTACTGGCGTATTCGTCGGCACTGGCGTGTTTGTCGGCACTGGCGTATTCGTCGGTACCGGCGTGTTCGTCGGCGTTGCCGTTGGTACCGGTGTGTTTGTCGGTACCGGCGTGTTCGTCGGCGTTGCCGTTGGTACTGGCGTATTCGTCGGTAAAACAACCAACTTCGGAATTTCCTCTTCGCGTTTACTCTGGCACACAGTACAAGTATATGTCTTAATTCCTGTACTTGAAGTGGTAGCCTCTTTCGTTATAACTCCGGCATCCCAGGTATGCGTATGCTCAGTTTCCCCGGAACCACCCTGCGTTTCATCGTAAAAAACAACTGTAACCGTATATGTTATCTTCGTTACACCATCTGGTGCTGTCAGAACATACTGTACCGGATTTGTAAAATCATGAGATCTTCCACTGGTAAACTCATCTGCTACCGCTGTTCCTGTACCAGAACCATAATCAATATTCGGTGCCAGCCTGGTAACATCAGTTCCTTTTGGCAACCGCAGCGTAATCTTACGGTTCTCATTATCAATTTCCCCAACAACATCCTCTTTTAATTGGGAATTAAACGCCTTGTTAAGTACAAAACTATAAAATCTTGCCTCATTAGAAGCCGTAACTATAATTTTTATTGTAACTGGCAAAACTGCCTTTGTTCCTGTATCCACAATTTTATACTGTGACTCATAAATTCCCACTGGTGCAGTGACAGTTCCGGAAAAAGTAAAGTATTTGCTTCCATAAGAGCCTCCGCCAGGAACCGCAAAAACAGTTAAACCAGCTGGTAAATTCTCAGAAACAACCTGAGTTTCATACTTACCACTTCCACCTGTAACAAAGCCTGAATATATCCACTGCTCTTTTCCAGTTCCTGTAACCGCGTACAGCTCAGTATCTGTAATCGCCAATGGTTCTGTTACGCTCATTGTTCCAAGCACAGCGATCACGGCACCATATTCTCCTGGCAGCTTATCAGTCGCATAAGCAATAAGATCTTTTCCATTATCTGATGACTCTGTTATTCTGCCATTATCAATCACTGCCGATGAACCGCTTCCACTTCCAAGCGCCAAATGTATTCCATAAGTATTCAGATCAGCCCTTGTAATAACCGGCGATACTTTTCCATTGCTATATGTAATCTGAAGCTTCACTCCGGTCAGATCGAGTTTATCTCCAGCTACATAATTCAGTTTCTCAGGAGCTGCAAGCATAGTCAAAGCTGCTGGTGCATTCGCTGCAACCGTAATCGTCCACGGTATTTTTGCTCCAAAGTAATCAAAAGTAACCTGCGTATCCGAGGTTTTCAGTGCACCTGTTTTGTCATAGGTAAATCCACTGTAAATATAAGCTGGACGACCACCAATCGTTGCATACATGCTGGCTCTGGATGGATTGAATACATCTCCTTCCACATAAGATTTCTTCGGCTGTCCTGATATTACAATGCTGCTGATATCACTGGTTTTCGGCGCAACAACTTCCATTGAATAAGCAACCTGTTTGCCCTTATATTCTACATAAACATGAGTAGTTCCTTCAGCAGAACTGTCAAAGCCGCTTATCATATCGGCTGTAATCTCAGAATAAGTTGTACCATTTATCAAAAGCCTGCCCCAATACCAGGGTTTTTCTCCCACGTAGCAGGAAGTCCAGTTGTTTTTTACCTCCAATGAAGTAATCTCCGGATTCTCCACCCGCTCTGGCAAACCATCCTCTGAAATCTTCCAGTCAGTTCCAAACTCCCAGCCCACGTAAGATTTGGAATCTTTCATCTGTGCCTCTGTGAGAAGTCCACCTGTTCCAATGGAAGCATCAGTTCCGCCGACAAGATTCCCCTCTCCACTCTTTCCATAACAGTTCAGCACATGTCCGCTTAAACCGTAAGAAGAGCTGAGTACATTATCAGCAGCAGTTCCACACATCTGTCCTACACGGTTGTTTGCTGCAGTTACTGTGATTTTTCCTGCATGGAGGCATTCTTTGAGCACACCACCCATGCCCCCAAACTTCTGGATTTCTCCCGCAATTCCGCCCACATAGACCGGATATTCGTTTCCGTTTGTCTGGGTAACACGAATCGTACCGGTGCTGACACACTTGCTTATAGTACCAATGTTCAGACCTGCAATTCCACCTACCCGGCTTTTCATAGGAGCTATTGTCAAATTAACATTCAGCTTTGATGTGCAGCCAAAAATAATTCCGGCAAGTGCATTTTCACCTGCAATTCCGCCAAATTCCGGATATACAACAGCTCCGTTTCCGCCCATATATCCGCTAATCGTTCCTGTCACCATACAGTCTTCAATATTTCCTTCATTGTACTGTGTGATGATGCCCTGCACGTTCTGCATATCATCATTAAAATCTGCAACTATGCGCAGATTCCTGATTTTTCCCTGATTCATGGCTATCAGAGGCTTCTTCAGTCCATAGATTGTATGTCCGTTTCCGTCCAACGTTCCACCAAAATAAGAGATGGTAAAATTAATTCTTCCCTGTGTCTGGATATCTGAGGTCAGCTGATAATATGCGCCCTGATTTTCCTCAATCAAATTCAGATCATCCAGAGAATCAATCTGATAAGGACTGCTGCTTGTACCATTTCCGCCAGCTGGTTTCACAAATGAAGTCCGGCTTCCTATTACACGATAAACAATTCCGCTTTCCCCATCAGATGGGACTGTAAATTTTCCATCCTTCAGTTTCACAAGGATCGCGGAAGCTGCCGGAATGGAATATTTTGAGCCACTGTCTCCGGAAAATACCGGAAATGCAGATGCCTTTTTTGCCGCTATCCGATCGCCTGGAAAACTGTATATACCAGAAGCTTCTCCTGCTGCCACAGCTGTATAAAAATCTGAAAGAAGTGTTTTAAACGGAATTCCTGTTACCTTCTCCAGATAAGCTTCACAGGTAAGGGAGGAAGCATCTACTGTATAAAATCTCGGCAACACAGCCATAGGCTCATAGCTTCCTACCATACGGTCAATTACGTATCTGACAAACAGGTATGGCATTCCATAGTCCTGGGCAATATCATCGCGATAACTCTTATACATCAAGGAAGAGCCGTTACGAATAGCGGTACTTCCTGCAATTCCGTTCATCCAGCCATTTGTGTCCGTACCGCCCCACAGATAATCCATGACCGTTACTGCAAGACCTTCGTTTATCCACATATATTTCTCGGAGGCATTGAATTTTGTTTTCAGCCAGAATACTGCGTGCTGTCCCTCGTGAACCAGCAGACCGTTTCTTCTGGTCATTTCACCGGAAACATAGGATGCTGCCGCCGGAGTGTTGATATGGATTGCTGTAATTCCCTCATCATACTGAAACTGACCACTTGCGCCGCTTAAGGTTTCCAGCACAATAGAGAGTTTGCCGGATCCATCTTCCCAGGGAAGATCGCCTCCTGCCAGTGTTTTCAGGATTTGATAGGGCTGTCTGTCATAAATGCTCGCCATGTCTGATGCTATGAGAGATGTTTTTCCAGCGGCATCATAATCCGCTTTCATATTTTTGTCCATCCAGATATAGCAATGTTCACCAATCCCAATACATATATAGGTCTTGCCGCTGCCATTGCTTCTGTAAATATATTTCTCTTCTCCTATTGCATAAGTGGTAGTCGCTGCCTGGACGGATATACCATCGTCAGTCTCATCTGCTGATGTAATGGACGAAATAGCGCTTTTTTCCTTCAACGCAGTGACTGAGCTGGTGCTCCCTGCATTCAGCCCGGCCAGGCTTTGAGCTGCGGGAAGCTCACTTCCACTTGAAACTGACGCAGTACTTCCACTGTCATCAAAGATCAGTGTGCCTGCGCTCCTCGAATCAGATGTATCTGTATTAATAATCACTGCATACTCCCCAGTAAGTATTTCCCCGGCTTTTCCCTCTGTCACTGCAGCAAAAACATTTACACTTCCAAATATTCCCAGAAACAGAAGACAGATTCCCACCCACAGACCAATGGATTTTCTTTTTTTCATACACTCCTCCTGTAAAAAATTTCCTTTCCTACAGTTTACCATTTTTACATTCTGTACACTATGTTTTTTTCTGCACTTTTCTGGTTAATTTCAACAAAAAATGGGGCGAATGTATCGTTTCCGCTGATACATTGCCCCATTTATTTTCTTATTAAATTACTCTTCCTCAAACTCCAGATCCTTACGGCTCATCTCCTCAATCAGCTCTCTCTTCACCTCAAAAAGCTTCGGAGAAAGATCCACATAAACCTTCTGTGGGTTGGAGAATCGTCTGGACTCGTCCCAGAGAGTGCTCTGTTCTTTCTGGCAGATTGCGCGAAGTTCCATTACTGAAGGAGACGTATAAACGCGTTTTCCCTCCTTAATAACCGGAACCAGAAGCTCACGAACCTCGTAAGTACCGCCCAGAATCTTAGTTTTTTTCCAGGTGTCAACCGGGTCAAATACTACCATAGTTTCATCTGGGTTCAGTTTCTCGTCAGCAAGACAGATCAAATCAGCTTTAATCTTGCCTGTGGACTTGCTGTAAATACGATATACTGTCTTATTTCCAGGGTTTGTTACCTTAGCTGTGTTCTCAGAAAGCTTGATCTTCGGAACAAATTCACCTGTCTCAGGATTTTTCACTGCTGCCAGCTTGTATACACCGCCAAATGCCGGATTATCATTGGAAGTGATCAGACGTGTTCCAACGCCCCAGGAATTAATCTTGGCATCCTGGGCTTTCAAGCTCTCAATCAGATATTCGTCAAGGTCACTGGATGCGGAAATGGTCGCATCATCAAAACCAGCTGCCGATAACATTTTATATGCCTCTTTGGAAAGGTAAGCAAGGTCACCGCTGTCGATACGGATACCATATTTTTTCAGCTGGATTCCCTCCTCCCGCATTTCCTCAAATACACGGATTGCATTGGGAACACCGGATTTCAGCACGTCGTAAGTGTCTACCAGAAGGATACATGCATCCGGGTACATTCTTGCGTATGTCTTGAATGCAGTATACTCATCCGGGAAGCTCATGATCCAGGAATGTGCATGGGTTCCAAGCACTGGCACGTCAAACATCTGACCAGTAAGCACACAGGATGTTCCGACACAACCACCGATCACAGCTGCACGGGCTCCAAAAATACCGGCATCCGGTCCCTGGGCACGGCGAAGACCGAACTCCATGATTCCGTCACCTTTCGCCGCATAGCAGACACGTGCTGCCTTGGTAGCAATCAGGCTCTGATGGTTCATAATGTTCAAAATCGCAGTTTCCACAAGCTGAGCTTCCATAATCGGTGCTACCACTTTCACCATTGGCTCTCTTGGGAAAATAACAGTGCCTTCCGGGATGGCATAAATATCGCCGGTAAAATGGAAGGAGCGAAGATATTCCAGAAAATCCTCCTCAAAAATGGAAAGACCGCGAAGATATTCAATGTCTGCGTCTGTAAATCTCAGATTCTCAATATATTCAATTACCTGCTCCAGTCCTGCACAGATAGCAAAACCGCCTCCGCATGGGTTATCACGGTAAAACATGTCGAATACGACAGTCTGGTCAGTTGGGTTCTTAAAATACCCCTGCATCATGGTAAGTTCATAGAGATCCGTGAGCAGAGTCAGGTTATTTGCTCTCATGTTTATTCTCCTTATTAATGAGGCCAGTCTGAGAACCAATTACCTGAATAATTTTAAACAGGCTCCAGACAGGCTGTTTAATTATAAAAATTTTATACGGTAACCATAGACTCACAGGAACAAAGCGAAGTAATTTCTTATAAAGTAAAAAAGTTTCTGGCACTACTACCTTAGAGTGTGTCGAAAAAAACTCCAAAAGCGTCCCGCCAACGACCTATGCGATTCCGTATATTTTGCTTGATTATAACACATTCATCTCAAAATGCACAGGAAAAAGAAAAGCGAAATCTTAATTTTTCCTCGAAAAATCAAGGCTTCACAGAAATTGAATAAATTTTTAAAAAAATTTGAAAAAAGGGGTTGACTTTTATATATGCATTGATATATAATACAACATGTCGCAAGCGAGAAACGACTTGCTAAGACACATAGGGCTATCGCCAAATGGTAAGGCAACGGACTCTGACTCCGTCATTTCAAGGTTCGAATCCTTGTAGCCCTGCTAAGTGGAGCACCTCAGATGAGGTGCTTTTTTCGTATTATGAAATTTCCGGAAGCCGCGTATTTACTGGCTTTGCAGGACTTTTAAAATTTTTTCTGAAACGCTTTTTCGTGGCTCTGAAAGGCGATTTTTTCCTTATTTGGCTTACTGATTTTTACTACATTTTCGGTGGTTTTCAGATGTGATAGGTCAATTTTGGAACGATTATAGGTCAATTTAAAATGACGTTGCTGCCAAAAGGTGCTGAAAACAGGAAAAATGAAGAAAATCGGCTAAAAATCGACAAAATTCTACTTTTTCTACCTTTTGCACAAAAAATTATGTTTACTTTTGTGATATTTTCGCCTCATAATCAAGACAGTTTCCACGCTTCAAGTGCACAAATCCATTTTAGTACTCCCACCGCTTATTCTTCTGTCCGAAGGCGAACCTTAATTGACTTACTTGGTCAGTTATATTTCGGCGTTTGCCTCACAGCCCTCGGATAATGTTCAAATAATCCTGTCTCTGGTCTACGACAGCATATATAATAACTTCCTTTCGGGCTTCATTAACTTTATAAAATACAAGGTCTTTTTCAAGAATCAATACCTTATAGCCCTGACGCTTTAATACCAGGTATCTTGGATCAATTCCAAGATCTGGATTTTCTCCCAGCTGTCGTATACGATCTTCTATTTCGTCTAACTTTTTCAATGCCACATCATTGCCGAAATTTTGTGCAATATATAATACAATCTTTCGCAGACCAGCATCTGCGGTATCAGTACGAACAACATTGTATTTCAAACTCAGCCCTCCTGCAGCATAGCACGTAAATCATCAAAGGTTTCACTGATCGGCGCAACACGACCATTCTTTACATCGTCTTCAGCTTCAGCAAGGACTTCAAGCAATTCGATTCTTGATTTCATATTCTTATACTCTTCATAGGACAAAGACACCGTATCACCTCTTCCATTTACAGTTATGATAACAGCTTCTTTTCCCTCACGGCACTGCTTTGAGATTTCATTATAATGATTTCTTAAATCCGCCGATGGTCTGATAGTTTCCTGCATAGCAAACATAATACGCACCTCCTGTTGTTATATATGAAAATTATATCATTTAATGTCTATACTTTCAACTTCTTAGTCAATTCCATTCATAAATTTTAGAATTCTTCATTTGTTCTAGCACCCCAAAAGGGGATGTCGATTAATACCTCATTTCGACATCCCCAGTAGTAATTGAACATAACTTCTCTTGATCTGTAATTAACTTAACTAATCGTATAGCCTTTCACATTCCTTAACAAGCAATTGTCTAGTTCCTCCTCGAACTCTTTGTCTGCCTTACTATTTTTCCTCTTTTCCAATATATCTATTATCTCTTTAACTTCAATTTCATCTCCATTTTTAAGATGCACTTCTGCATCTTCTTCCAATCCAGAAATATCAATACATTCTATTTCGTAATACTCCCCATTATACACAGCCTGAAAATTTGCCTCTTCTGTGTCATCTTCTATTAGATCACCTATTCCTTGTTCATCCAAATCTCTTTGCAAATCCGCAGTCTCTTTATTATCTTTGTACCATTCCGCAGCTTCCCTTGTTTCAAATGGATTGTTTCGTTCCTTTGATGGAGCACTTCAAACAAACTTATGGATTCTATCCCAAATATCCTGTGGCAGATGCTGGATATGGCTCATACAACAATTATATTTTCTGTGAACAGAACGGAATTGAAAAGTACATGAAATTTCCAATGTTTAAAAAGGAAACTAAAGATGAGAAATATCATGAAGATCCATTTCGTGCAGTTAACTTCAGAATTGATGAGCAAGGTGTCATGAGATGTCCTAACGATAAAGCATTCCATTTTTTATACAGAAAAAATGTGAGGGGAAATCAATACGGACGTAAGGAAGAATTGTATGAATGCGAAGACTGTAGTGGATGTCCATATGCAGAGAAATGTAAGAAGACAGATAAGAATCGAACCGTTCGGATCAATCAGGAATTAACTTCCATGCATCAGGAAGTAATCGAAAACCTAGAAAGTATCCACGGTGCATTATTACGAATGAACCGTTCGATACAAGCAGAAGGCACTTTCGGAATTATGAAAAACGACCGTTGGTACAAGAGAATTGTCCGAAGAGGTATTCATTCAGTCAAACTGGAAGTTTTACTTGTGGCGATAGGCCACAATCTATATAAATATCAGAAAAAAAAGATGAGAAACAGAACTGCCGCATAGATTCAAAAAAAGAATTTCTATGGGGTAGGGGAAGTGCGCTTTCTTTGCGCATGATTTCAATCATTTATACACAACAGGTACAAAAAGGGAGATGCGAAAAAACTCAATCGAGTTTTTTCACATCCCCTTTTTCCCTATACCACGTTACGTTCCATCATTACGCCCAGTAAATTCTGCATCCAGTTTCATGGCTCATATGAACCGGATGGCCAGGTGTATGCTCTGGCATATAAAATACATCATGGTATTCGTTTCTGGCCAGAAGCTTTCCATCCTGCTCTATCCACAGTGCAACATTATAGACGTTTCCACTGTGAATCGTTCCGTCAAAATCCCAGAGCTTTGTGAGAGAATCCTCTGCTATGACAATGCTTTTCACATCCTCAGCTACTACTTTGCCTGTTTCGTCAGTAATGCTGTAGCCTACCTGGCAGGTTCCAAGCGGATAACTGTAATCGTTTACTGCATAAATTGCATCCAGCTTGTCTTTAAATTTTAAAAATATTCCAATTGGCATATTGCTTTCCAGCACAGCCTGCAGACCCTTTTTCGGAAGCCCCCAGTAATCATAAATTCCGTAAAATGTTTGCGGACACATATCATTAAATAAGAACTGTACATAGCCTGCGTTTGGTTTATACTTCTGCATACGGTAATGTTCAATAAAATATTTCAGTAAATAATATTGATACTGTCCGATTGAATCCAAATTTTCCAGTATTGGCTGTAAACGGCGGTAAACGGGTGGCATTTTTTTCAGGTTATCAATACATGGCGGTGCATCAAAGCCGAACTCTGTATTCATTTTTTCTGTTGTTCCATAGATATCACTGTAATGCCCCTCTGCACCGTCCAGTGAACCGGTATAGTTATGACTGTCTCCGCTGTCTGGATCATTTACGCAGAAGGAACCTTTAATGACCGGACGACTTGGATCATGCTCGCATACTGCTGCAAACAGCTTTGGACCTGGGCTTACCTTCATTGCATCACAGTCAGCCCGATCCATATCCGGAGTTGGATTTAATGTAAGATTACCTGGTTCATTCATGCAGATCCAGCAAAACAGAGAAGGATGTTTTTTTAGCATATCGACAGTTTCCAGGTAAATATGGATAAAACGGTCTGCAAATGCTTCGTCCACCGGATGCATCCAGTTATATTCAGAATCATGCATAATTCCAAGGCCAAGTTCATCACATAGCTCATAGAAAACTGGAAGGTCTACGTGTACGTGTACACGAAGCATATTAAAGCCGCTGTTTTTTATTTGCAGCAAGTCTCTGCGATAACGTTCTTCGTTCATTGCAGAAACATATGCATCTGGAAAATAGGCTGTTCCTCTCATGTAGAAATCTTTTCCATTTAAAATAAATTTTGTCATTTCCGGTGTGCGATGCATCTCAATTTTCCGGAAACCAGTTGTCTCCTCGTAAGATTCCATTACTGAGCCATCTTTTGCACAGAGAGCAACTTTTACCCGGTAGACAAAAGGCGTTCCTTTATCCCATGTATTCCAGAGACGGACATGAGAGAGTATTCCATCCAGGCTGGCAACGGTCGGTTCAGGGTCATTGCATGACTGTGTGCCGACCAGATCCTCATTCTTTAAAAAGACTACTGCTCCGGTAAAGCAGTCTGTAATACTCCACTTCAAAGACGCAGTTTCCAGATTCTTTATCTTAACTTTCAAATGCAAACTGGCATTCTCCAGCGTATCATCCAGCTGATAAGAAAATTCCGGGTTTTCTGCAAAGCCAGCTCCCTTTTGTATTTTCAGGCTGACGCTTCCATAAATGCCGACCGGATTTACATCTCTTTGAATGAACGTGTCAGAATGCTCATAAGTACCTTTTACCATATTTCGGTAGATTAAAAAGGTACGCCGTTCCTGTCGGTTTGCTGCAACCTCGTCATCCCATGGTGACCAGACTTTTACGATCAGTCGGTTCTTTCCGTTTCTCTGTACTGCCTCGTCTAGTGAAAAAGAAAATGGAGCTGAATATCCTTCATGACTACCAAGGTATACACCATTCAGCCAAACTTTGCAGTAATAATCCACATTTGTAAAACAAAGTTCTATATGTTCTTCTGCTCCAAGTGCCAGTTCAAACTCTTTTTTATACCACCATGGGGCATCATTAAAATATCGCAGTTCTCTTCCCCAGTACGGATGCTCCGAAAAAAGGAGCTGTAGGTGCTTTAATTCTGGCAGTGGCTCCCATTCTGAAATTTGTGGCCCCTGCAGTGTCATAAAATCCTCACGTTCTGGCAGGCCAAGCTGCTCACACGTATCATGTACATCCTGTAAAATATTCCAGTTCTTTGATAAATCCAGTTTCATATATCCTCCTGTATTCAGCTCTTGACAGCACCTGCTGCCATGCCCTCCATTACCTGTTTATTTAAAAAGAAATATACTATAATTGTCGGAAGAATTGCAATTACGATTGCTGAAAAGGTAGCACCCCAGTCTCTGCGTCCCATTTCACCAACAAAAGCGTTTAGTCCGATTGGAAGAGTTTTCATCTCGTCTTTTGTCATAAACGTATTTGCATAAGTAAACTCATTCCAGATTGACACAAAGTTATAGATAACCACTGTGACAGTGGAATTTTTTGCCATTGGAAATACTATCTGCCTGAAAATCCTAAAATTACCTGCTCCGTCAATTGCTCCCGCCTCCAGCAGTTCATTCGGTATGTATTTCATGAATCCAACATACAGGAAAATACACATTGGCAGACTGAAGCCTATCTGTGGCAGAATAACGGCAGCATAGGTATTACGCAATCCCAACGTATTATAAGTCTGGAACATTGGGATCAGACATGAAAATGTGGGAATCATCATGCCAAGTAAAAAAAAGGTTAATACCTTTTCGCTCTGTTTGAAGCGAATTTTGCTGATCGCATAGGCCGCCGGTGCACTTAGTACTACGATACCAAACAGTGTACATATAGCTACAACCACACTGTTAAGAAAATAGCGCACGAGACTGGACTGCGTAAACGCTTTGATATAATTTCCAAGATAAAAGCTACCAGGAAGCGCATATGGCGCAGAACCGGCAATTTCCTCTGGTGTTTTTAAGCTCGCTATAAGAACCCAAAATACCGGGTAACTTTGCAGCACTACAAAAAAGATAATGAAGATTAGAAATATTATTTTTGTTTTCTTACCTGCCTGTAACGTTTCCATCTAATCCCCCCCATCAATCACTGAATTTTTTCTGAATCAGTTTAACGATTCCTACGGCTATTAATGATTCAATCAAAATAAATACCGCAAGCGTACTTCCATAGCCGAAGTTTGACATACTGAATGCCGTTTTATACATATAGGTTGCCACAAGTTCTGTTGCATTACCAGGACCACCTCCGGTCAGGATGTAAGATACATCAAATCCCTTCAGACAGCCGTTTACAAGAATGACCAGAACCACAAAAAACATATTTTTAATTGCCGGAAGTTTGACAAAGAAATATGCCTGTATCCAGTTGCATCCATCAATATACGCAGCCTCTATGGTGTCTTTGGAAACATTCATCAGTGCGGCATAAAAAATAACCATATATAATCCACAGAATTTGTATCCATCAATCAGAGTCACCCATGTTAGTGCATATTTAAAATCAGATAAAAAAGCTATTGGTTTGAGATGCATCAGCTTCATCAGTGCCGGTATTACACCGAGTGGCTGAACTGACAGCAGTTTTTCAAAGATCTTGCAGACCGCCATAGATGAAATAATACAGGGAATGAAGTACAATACCCGGAATAGATTGGACCCCTTTTTAATTCCGGAAAGAAGGGTAGCCATTAAAAGTCCCATAAACATCTGAAAGACTGTGCCGAGCAACAGGAAAAACATATTATTCAAAAAAGCAGTTCGCAAATTTTTATCTGACAGCATTCGGCTGTAATTTTTCAAGCCTGCAAATGTTTTTTCTCCGATTCCATTCCAGTCCATAAAGCTGTAGCCAATAGTTTGAAGCATTGGGAAAAGAACAATCGACACATAAACCACAAGTGCGGGCAATAAAAAAAGCCATGGTTCTATTTTTCTTTTTGGCTTCATATTTGTCTTCCTTTCTGATATCCAGGGCTTTTGATTTTCAAAAGCCCCGAATGCTGTTTCTCTGTCTTATTTCTGATTTTTTACATATTCATCCATATTTGCAGCCCACTCTTCAGGAGTTTCCTGACCAAGTGCAAGGATGACGGTCTCTTTTTCCAGCGGCTCTACAAGTGCAGAATCAATAACTACATCCCAGCATTTTGCATACTCCTTCACATTGGACACATCCTCAATGATCTGCTGATATACCTTTGGAAGACTCTGCATTGTTTCTTCATCTGGCATTACGGATGGAAGCTGATTGTAAGAAAGACTTGCATCTGCATAATGTTCAAGAAGGTATTTCATCCACGCTTTCATCTCGTCATCCACAGCATCGGTGCGAATCGCAGTTCCAATACCGGAGTTTGCAAAGAAGTCGGTTGCTGTTGTCACATCTGCATCTGAATATGTTGGCATAGTGAAGTATCCAATATTATCTTTAATGTTTTCGTCCTCACCAATCATATCTGCCTGATCAAGTGCCCATGTACCATTATACATAATTGCTGCCTGTCCGGAAGCAAAGAGATCAATCATTGTATCGTAATCTGCACTGCTCCAGCCTTCCTGGAAGTACTGTGCAATATCCTGAATAAACTGTGCTCCTTTCAGTCCTGCTTCTTCACCAAAAGATCCTTCTCCGGATACTGCATTTTCAATATATTCATTTCCTGTCAGTCGGAATGGAACCTGTGCAAAGTAGCGGAGGATTGGCCAGTCACCACCCATTGCAATCGGAATAATTTCCTGATCCTGTAACAGCTTGCAATCTGCAAGTAACTCATCAAATGTTTTGGGAGTTTCCGTAATTCCAGCCTGCTCAAACAGATCTTTGTTGTAGAAGAAATATTCGGTGTTGCACTGCAGCGTCATCAGATTCAGACTGCCATCTGAAAGTCTTGCGTATTCCTTCGAGATTGGGAAAATCTGGTCATACATTCCAAGCTCTTTGTACAAATCTTCAAAGGAATAGGCTTTTCCGTCTGCAACAATATCTGCGAACCAGGTATCCGGATCGGAGTCAAACCACTCAGGCAATTCATCGCTTGCTGCCAGAATTTTCAGTTTCTGCAGATATGCAGTACGATCTGAAATATTCTCAATTTCAAAATTAAAGTCCAGATCAGGATTCTCTTCCTGGTACTGCTTGGCAATATCCTGTATTGCCAAAATTGCTGATTCAGATGCACTTCTGGATGACAGCCAGTTAATATTCAGTTCACGTTCTGCTGCATTTACTGTTACTCCAAATATAGAAGATGCCATGGCAGCTGTTAATGCTGCGATAAGTATTCTTTTTTTCATTACGATTTCTCCCTTTTAATTTAATTTTTTGTTCCTGAATATACTTCAAACCGGTTTAATTTTTTTCTGGAACTCTTTGTTGTCTTGATTATAATAAAATACGAATCTCTCCGGAATGGAGAAAATTCGTATTATTGGTAAAATCTTAAGTTGTCTTTAGATAGTTGCTGCTCACATTCTGATACTGTTTCGGTGATACACCGAAATATTTTTTGAAGCACTTACTGAAGTAACTGACATCGAAAAATCCGACTCTTTGAGCTACTTCTGTCACATTGTAATTCGTTCTTTGGAAAAGCCTGCCGGCCATTTCCATTCGTGTCTGTAAAATATATGCTCCAATCGTTGTATCTGTCTGTTTCTTAAAAAGAAAGCACATATACTGAAGATTGACATCCAGTGCATCCGCAATCTGCTCAAGGCACAATTCATCATCCTGATAATGTGCCTTGATGTATTCCTTTGTTCTTCTCACAATGGCAGAATTGCTGCTATTCTTTGAAAGATGTACCTGCTGTAAAATCTGTTCTCCATAGCGAATGAGTTCCGTCTGAATTTCTGAGACAGAACTGATTTCTATATAATCACTGGAAAAAAGCTTGCTGTTTTTTTCAACCGTTTCTGTCACTCCGTATTCCATAGCGAAATCCAGCAACGCAGACGACACCTGGTTGATCTGCAGCAAAAACTGTTCCCGAGATGGCTGGAGCAATGCAAGAGAGTCTGCAAATGTCCGCAGCATTTCTTTTACTAGGCTCCTCTGATTTTGTCGCATAGCAGCAACCAGCCGTTGGATAAAATCATCATTTTGCAGCAGATAGCCGTTTTCCTGCTGCTCTTCAGTGGCATCCTCTACGTAAAAAACGCCGGAATATTCATAAAAACACCGTTTTCGTTCCAACGCAAACGCTTCAATATAGGAGTCATAAAGCTGATTGGCTTCTGTATAAAATCCTCCAATTACAGCAGTGGTTCCAAGATCGCCCTCCGGGTCACATACCTCAATCGTTTTTTTCAGCAGCGACCGAATCCACTCTGCATCATAAGGTGATTCACATATTCCTACAAGAAGGCAGAGCGATTTCTGGAAATTAATGTAACTGATGCAGCAGTTTTTTTCTCCAAGTAGTTCACAAAACACATTTTCTACCGTAAAGTAGTAAAGCTCATAATCTGTTTTTTTCCAGTTGCCCGGTAAATGATTAACCCGGTAAAGTATGACGACATGGCGCTTGGCATCCAGTCGATAGCCCACCTCAGAAGCAAGCTTCTGCATTCCCTCCTGATCCTTATCTTTTCTTACAAACTGTGATGCTGCAAAATGTCTCATATAATTTTGATAGTTTCGCTTTTTTTTATCCAGCACCTCCAGATTTTGATCCTTTTTCACTTCCTGATCGATTCGTTCACTGGTTTGCCTGAGACTCTTATGCAGACTCTCGACTGTCACAGGCTTCAGCAGAAAATCCTGTACTCCCATCTGAATGGCTTTCTGCGCATACTCAAACTTGTCATAACCGGAAATGATAATAAAGCGGGTCTGAAGTGCTTGTTTCTGTATATATGAAATTACATCAAAGCCTGTCATCTGTGGCATACTGATGTCGATCAAAATAATTTCCGGATGATACTGTTCAATCAGCTCGATACCAAGCTTTCCGTTTCCGGCGTCACCTACCACAGTAAATTCATCCTTAAAGCTCCTGACATATTTTATTAACGCCTGTCTGAAAAAATACTCATCATCAATAATAACGATTTTCTTCATATTGCTTTCTCCCCGCTGTTTCTTGGTCTCTTTCCAGTATAGACGATGCTGTTTCGTCTAAATGTTCCAGTTTCGGAATCCGTAATATCACGATTGTCCCTTTCCCTGGTTCACTTTCCAAGCGGATGCCGTATTCGGTTCCATATAAAAGTCGCACACGCCTGTTGATGCTGAATAATCCGAAAGAACCCTTTTCCTCTCCACGGGCTTCGTCAAGATTCTTATTCAGCTGACAGAGTTTTTCCGGTTCAATTCCGTTTCCATCATCCTTTACGGTAATTACAACAGTATCCGCTGCATTTTTTATGCTCAGTGAGACGAAACACATACGACCATCTGATGCTGTTCCGTGAACAATCGCATTCTCCAGAATCGGTTGCAGAGTCAATTTTGGAATTACGTACTGTTCCGTTTCCTTTTCACATACGATTTCGTAATCAAAATACTCCATGTGGCGTAATTTTTCAATGTATAAATACTGTTTTACCATATCAATTTCTGTAGCAATGGTTATAATATTGGATCCCTTGCTTAACGAATTGCGATAGAATCTGGCAAGTGTAGAAATTGCTTCGCCTGCCTCATCATAAATACCAAGATCTATCATAGATTTGATCATTTCAAGCGTATTGTACAGAAAATGAGGTTTAATCTGCTCCTGTATCAACTGAAACTGATAGTCATTTTTTTCACGTTCTTCTTCATAAATGGTTTGTAAAAGCTGTTGTGTCTGTTCGGCAAATGTATTATACCCACGGTATAAAATCTGGATTTCTTCGGAAGTTCCAGGCACTTCTACCGGTGCATAGGCTTCTTTTACTACATTCTTCATGACCTCACTCAGATCCAGGATTGGCCCAGATATGGCTCTGGCATTCCACCAGGATAAAAGTGCAAAAAACAGAATCACCAGTAAATTACAGATAAAAAAGATCCTTGCAAACAAATGCTGTTCTTTCATCAGCTCATCCATTGGAATCACATGAATGAGCTTCCAGTCTGGCAGTGACATTTGTGTTGAGCAATAGACAACATTTTCCTTGGTTAAATAGTCCTGTGTTTCCAGATTCTCTACATCCCTCTTGGAAAAGGGAAAGGCTTCCCGTATGGTTTTTCCTGTGTAATTCAGGTCCGATGCAAGTAAAATAGTATTTTCCTGATCCGTTATGTAAAACGTAACCTCGCTGTTATTTGGCCTGTAGTTTACAAATGGCGAGGCTATAGTTGATGCTTCGATGAAAAACATAAGGTATCCATAAGTTTCTCTTGTATTTAAATCAACAATCGGCTTTGATATCAAAAAAACATATTTTCCGTTTTCCTTTAATGTTTCTCTTGCAGGCAAATAAAAATAAGGACCTGTTATCATCGCCTGTCTTGCATTTTGATGCTGTTTCATTATCTGTTCTTTATCAAACGAATCCAGTTCCGACAGATTATATCCGCCAGCCTGAAAAAAACTTCCGTCTTTCGCCATAATATCCCACATTGCAATATTAGGGCTCAGGGCAATAATGGCATTAATAATGGTATTGATTTTTTTGCGGACAGCATATTGTTCTGCTTCAGATCCCGGCAGTGTTGGATACGTTCGGGCGATACGGATAATTCCATCATTGATCGATGCTGATATGCTGAAATTGATGACGTGCTGTAGTGTACTTTCCAGATTATCTGTGATAGAAGCAAGCTCTCGCCTGGTACTGCTTACTGCAAGCTGCGAAAAATATTTTTGTGAAGAAAACTGAAACACCCCCATAATGAGCAACATAATTCCTAAAAAACATCCAACAAAAGAGAAAAAAATCCGGTTTCTCAATTTTGCAAACCATTTTTGTACTTTTGTCATAATTTCCTCCATTTTCATGATCTGTACTGCTTTTCTTAATTTTTATTATAACCAGTTTATATCTGTTTCTCAATCAATAATTTCCCACAAACTAGGGTGTGTTTGGAAAATGCTTTCTGCAAGATGTGCGTCACAGCTTGTGGAACCTTTGTCCCGCAAAGTGAGGAATGCAGATTCCAGAAAGGAGCAGATGTTTCATGGATGAAGTGTTAGATGAGCGCAAAAGAAAAATGTGAAGATAAAAAAGATGAAAGCGAAGAGTGTAAAGAAACAGATGGTATTCAATATAGCGATAATGATATAAATAATTTTATAAATAAAGCAAAGAAGATTATGCTGGAAAGATATTGTGAATTAGAAAATGGGTCATTAAGAAAGGATGATGAGGAAAGAGATAACATACGTCGTTATATATTACAAAAATATCCAACGGTTGTAGAGAAATATAAAAGTCATCATAATCGCTAGTTTCACGCTCTTGTTTCAATCTTCCCAGCTTTTTTCCGATTTCTCTTGGAAAAATATCTGTTGCAACATATGTCTTATTAAAATATGCAACAGCATCTTTATGTCTCTTAAAATCTACCTCTTCTAAAGCCAATACCGCCTTCACCGCATAAAAAGCGGCATAATAGCTACGGTTTATTGAATCCTTATAATGTTGACTTTCCAGACATAACGCAGATACCCCCAACGTCTCGATTGCGCTTCTCATGCGATATATACACAAATCAACTTTCTTTTCACTCACTGACTACTACCCCCTCATCTCTCACATTTCGATAAAAAGGTAACGTATCTACCCAATATTCATACTGTTCTTCATTTTTGATAACCGGAGATATTTCAATTCCTGTGCTCATCTCCACATCAAAAGCCAGATCGTAAATATCATTTTTAATAGCTCTGATTTCCTCGTCAGACAATTTTACCAGTATCATAATATCTACGTCAGAATTATCTCGGTAATCGCCCCTGGCATATGAACCATATACAATAACTTTTGTCAGCTTTTCACCCAGCATACGCTTCACTTCCTGGGAAAATTTATATATAATACTACTTACATTTTCTGGCATACAATCACTTCCTTACTGATAAATGGTTCCCGTGTTCTCTTTTTCTCAGTATAGCATATTTTTCTATAATATTTCCACTTATTTTGCTTTTAATGCAATTACACTGAACCAGATAAAAACAGGTCAATCCATAGGTCAATTTTATCTGGACACCTCCGCCAGCCCTTATTTTATGGGCATTCCAGCCTAAAAGTATAGCGGACTCTGACTCCGTCATTTCAAGGTTCGAATCCTTGTAGCCCTGCTAAGTGGAGCACCTCAGATGAGGTGCTTTTTTCATGTTGTAAAAGTCCCGGAAGCCGCGTATTTACTGGCTTTACGGGACTTTTAAAATTTTTTCTGAAACGCTTTTTCGTGGCTCTGAAAGGCGATTTTTTCCTTATTTGGCTTACTGATTTTTACTGCATTTTCGGTGGGCTTATTTTGTGATATTTCCCTACGGTTTTTAAATTTCCAGCAGTTCTTCACTTTTACAGCCGAGTTCTCTTGCCAGACTTAACACATCAATCGCCCTTGTATGGTTGATATCCCTCTGACGCTGTTCAAAAAGCTGGATCTGACGAAGCGCCACACCACTTCTCTTTGCCAGCTCGCTCTGTGACAGACCGGATAGCATCCGAAGCCGCTTCAAATTGGTTTCCACATAGTACTGATCCCATTTTTCATTTATGGTTTCTACAAATCTGGAAATATCCATTTCGTGATAAACTGGATACATGTTTAAAATCTCTTCGATTGAGACCGCATGATAGATTTTCATGAAACTTCGCCCCGTGTACCATTGATAATAGGCCAGTGCCCAACCACACCAGTACTCCGGAGATTTATCCAGATACATTTCATCTTCCAGTTCTGGGATCAACAGACCTGATTTCCGAATTACTTCTTTTACCAGTTCACACCCGGTCTTTCCTGCTACATAAGTCGGATTTCCCGTCTGAAACTGCATTGACACATCCGATACCAGAAACATCTCATAAAACTGATTCGGAGAAAATTCATAAGTATTTACCGCATAGTCCATCATATCTCCAAGTATTTTTTGTGCATTATTCAAATAATCTTCAGAATAAGCGTGGATCATCATTTTCCATTCCCTCTCGCATAATATCCAATATAAACAGTTCGTTTAAATCTGCTTTCTGTCGTTTACTCATTCGATATTCTTTTCTGGCGGCACGCTCCCGCTCTATTTTCTTTATATAGTACGCCTGCATGTCAACCGGTTCACTTTTTACATATTGGATTTTTTCAAATGCCAGCGGACTTTTCAACACAATCTGCTCACCAAGTTTCCCAAGCTGCATAGCTTCCGAAAGCTTCTGTAACGAGATTACCCCTGCCACAAAATCCTGTGCAAACGAAAAATAAGAATCATCCGCCCGATATCCTATGATCACATCATATTCTGAAATATCCAGCAAAAAATGTTCTTTCAGATATCTTTTCCCCTCTTCTGCAATGCTTCCATTCTGCCAGTCGCTCCGTCCCTGTTCTTCCAGTTCCATGTCATACAATTTTCTTATCATGCTGTCCATAATGTTCCGAACCTGCTCTGGTTCCAATTCTCCCTTCTATGAGCATATCTAAATATTTACACCTTGTTACAGATTTGAAGATATAAAAAAAGAGACCAGAATTCAAATTTCCAGTCTCTTCCATTCTTCTATAATCACTCAAAAAACTACGAACATTTTGTTTTAACAAATGCAATAATGTCGTCATTTTTCTTCATGTGCTTTCTCGACTCCAGCCGCCTCTGTGGATACAAGAGAGTGCATCCGATGCTTTGAATACGGATTGCAAAATCAAGCCATTTATCGTTCATTTTTGCGCCTCTCAATAGCCGTAATTCTTTACCTGGAACAGGTTACTTCTCCATCCTCTTTGCTATAGTCAAACTTCCCATCATTTTTCTCTTCCAAAGCTTTTATCATATGGTAGGTATATTCATTATACGGCGTAGGAATCCCAAGTTCCCGCCCCATGCGGACCAACGCGCCTGAGAACATATCAATCTCCGTATGGCGTCCCGCATCCAGATCCTGCAGTGTGGAATATCTGGCTGATGGGGGAACGGCACTTCCATGTCCAGAGGATGCAGCAGCCTTACTTATATCAATTCCTTTTGCAGAAGCAATGGCTTCCAGTTCTCTTCTAAGTCCGTCGCTGATTGCTTTCATATGAACGCTGTCCTGGTAACAGCCAACTCCTGCCCCTAGAATTGCCTGGGGCAGATTATTGCATACATTCAGCCGGAATTTGCTCCACATTTCTTCCCTGATATATTCTGTAGATCGATAATGCAGTCCGGTATCTGCAAAAAGAGCCTCAATGGCCTGCACACGTTCACTGTCATAGGGTGCGCAAGGCTCTCCGAAAATAATGCCAATGGTGGTTTCCGGGTTAAAACAATATCCATTTTCCTCTTTATGGGAAGCAACTTTTATTACCGAATAGATCACATGGGAAGCTCCAATTTCATCGGAAATCAATTTCTCACTGTCCACGCCGTTCATAAGACTCATGACCGTGGTATTCTCTCCTGTAACCTGGCGGATGCTGTCCATTGCACCTGGCAGCGCTCCATATTTCAAAGACACGATCAGCAGGTCTATCCCTTTTGCTTCCTGGGGTGTCCATACTTCCGGATGATAAACCTCATCATTGATCGTGCAGCCTTTTTTCAATTTCTCCGCACGCTTACCCTCTGCAAGAACTCCCAGCCGGATATCCTTCCGCCTGGAAAGCCCCCATATCACATAAGACCCAACCGCACCTGCGCCAAGAACTGCAACTGTTTTTATCTTCATTGTCTTAACCTCCCATGTATATTTTCCCTTCTAGACAGATATTACTATTTTATCATTATCTGATAAAAACTCCATACAAAAATTCTTGCTTTTTTCTACTTGACTCCACAATCCAGGCGGTCTATTCTTTAAACAGACATAAGATTGAGAATCTTTTCGCAACATATTTTACCATTTATTTTTTGGGGGATTTTTTCATATGAAGGTTGTCATCGCAATTGATTCTTTAAAAGGAAGCTTAAGCTCAATAGAAGCCGGAATGGCCATCAGGGAAGGAGTTCTTCGGGCAAAGCCGGATGCAGAAGTCATCGTAAAACCTCTCGCAGACGGCGGAGAGGGCACTACGGACGCCTTGATCGAAGGCATGAACGGAGAGCGGATCGATCTGACCGTCACCGGACCCATGCACACTCCGGTCAAGGCTCATTATGGATATCTGAAAGACAGCAATACCGCTGTCATGGAAATGGCTTCCGCTGCCGGAATCACACTGGTTCCAGATGATGCAAAGGATCCTCTTCTTGCTACCAGCTACGGTGTGGGCGAAATGATAAACCATGCCCTCCAGAAGGGTTGCCGCAATTTTATCATTGGAATCGGCGGAAGCGCCACCAACGACGGCGGCATCGGTATGTTAAAAGCTCTTGGCGTACGTTTTTTGGATGAAAATGATGTGGATGCAGGCGAAGGCGGACAGGCACTGGCGAAGGTTTCCAGAATCGACATTTCCGGCCTGAATCCGCTTTTAAGAGAAGCTCATATTCAGGTGGCATGCGATGTGAATAACCCTCTTTGCGGTGAAATTGGTTCCACATATGTTTACGGTCCGCAAAAAGGTATGACAGAAAATCAGAAAAAGCAATTAGATGAAGATATGGCACATTTTGCGCAAATCACTTCCCAAGCTCTGGGAACGGATTACTGCAATACCCCTGGTGCCGGTGCTGCCGGAGGGCTTGGCTTCGCCTTTCTCTCCTACCTGGGGGGCGACGCTGACGCCTGGGATTGAACTGATTCTGAATGCTGTAGGACTGAAGCAGGAACTTTCTGATGCGGACGTGGTAGTCACCGGTGAAGGCCGCCTGGATTTTCAGACAGCCATGGGAAAAGCCCCTGTAGGCGTGGCGAAACTGGCAAAAAAACACCATGCAAAGGTTATCGCATTTGCCGGAAGTGTCACAAAGGAAGCCGCCGCCTGCAATAAAGAGGGAATTGATGCTTTTTTCCCAATTTTACGAAATGTCTGCACACTTGCGGAGGCTATGGATCCTGCCACTGCAAAAAACAATATGACAGCCACTGCCGAGCAGGTCTTCCGGCTGCTTTAAGCGATATAATGGTTTAATTCTGGCTGTAAACCGAATTAAACCATTATATCGCCTTTCTCCATTTATCCTATTAAAACTTTCTTCCCCTCAAACGCAAACCCATAATGCCTGATCCGCTCCTGTGTAATCCCCAGTCCCAGAAGCTCTGCATCGTATTTTTTCTCTATTATCTGATCGAGTGCAGATTCCACAGTATCTTCAAGTGTTTTTTCCGAATCTGGCTCACGCACCTTAAATTCCAAAATAATTGCATTATCCCGCTTGCTCTTGGGAAGCAGCATTACATCATATCTTCCAAAACCACTTTCTCTGTTAGAACGAACATCATAACGATCTCTGATTTCTATCAGAAGCCCCAGCACAAATCCATGGTAAAAACGTTCCGGTTGTGTTCTCTCAGAGACATATTTTCCAACATCAAAGCTGCTGAACGTTGCAAGTGCAACATCATTCATATACAGATTCATAGCCTTAACATTTCCCTCAAGTAAGGCTCTGATAAATTCATTATAATTTGATGCTACCGGAGCAAACCATCCTTTAAACATATTAGAAAACATGCTTACCGTTTCCAGATTTGTTATATCCAGATGATACCATGGCTCCAGCGTCATTCCCCGATATTCCACGTCCTCCACTTTCAAATACCCACTTGCCACAAGCAGACTCCATATTGCACTTTCATCCTGCTCTAACTGGCTGAATACAACCTGCTCATCAAAGCTGACAGTAATCAGTTCTCCATTTAAAAGCCTTTCCATCTGCTTTTTCATGTCAGCCGAAGCCGTCTGGATTAATTTGCTGATAAGTGCATTAGAACTTGTTGCCGCCCAATATGGCTTTAGTTTCTTTTCCTTCAGATAATTCGTAATTGACCAGGGATTGTAAATATCCCGCCTCTGACCAAAAATAAATCCATCATACCATTGTTTTACTATCTGTTTTTTCTCAGACATTCCAAACGCATCTAAGGCTGAAAAGACCTCTTCTTCTGTAAAACCGAAGCAATCTGCATACTGCTCTGATGTAGTCGTAATCACCGCAAGATTATTTAAGTCCGAAAATACGGATTCTTTTGACACACGGGTAATCCCAGTCATCACCGCTCTTTCCAGATAAGGATTTGTTTTAAAGGCTGCATTAAAAAGCCCCCTCATAAATCCGATAAATTCATCCCAATATCCATGTATATACGCTTCCTGCATGGGCGTATCATATTCATCCAGAAAAATCAAAACCTTTTTTCCATATAATAATTTTAAGTATTTGGAGAGATTTTTCAGCGCATCCTGTGCTGTCACATCATTCATTTCTTCCGTGACAGACAATATATTCTGCTTCTCGCTTTCAGAAAAGCACTCCTGCTGTTCCAAATAGCGATGCTGTCTATACACATCCACAATAATATTTTTAATCTTCTGAACCGCATCCTCATAATTATTCTGCTTCACATCTGCAAAGCTAATAAAAATCACCGGATAGGTTCCCTGCAGCTCACGATATTTCTCCTCTTCCCAAATGGAAAGTCCCTCAAAAAGGTCTCCTCTTTCTGCATACTGTCTTGAAAAAAAACAGTTCAGCATACTCATATTCAGTGTTTTTCCAAATCTCCTCGGACGGGTAATAAGGGTAATATCATCTGCATTTTTCCACCACTGCCTGATGAAATCCGTTTTATCAATATAAAAATAGTGGTTTTCTCTTAAAGAAACATAATCCTGTTTTCCAATACTGATAACCTGTCCCATACCTCACCCTCGCTTTCAAATGCTACGTCTCAAATTAATTCTCGTGGAACCGCGAACTCCGCCTGCGGCTACGTTTGCGTAGCGTAATAATTTGATGCTACGCCTTAAATTATTACTTCATTATACACTATCATCTGAATGCTTTACAAGAACAAGACCACCGGTAGCCACAAAATATTGCCAACCGATAGTCTCCTCCATTTACTCTCTCCCGACCCGGGATGCCATCTTCTCCTTATACATCTCCTGATCCGCTTCCCCCTCTTCTACAAAAAGAATTTCGCAGGAATTATGAACCTGATTCAAAGTTTCCGGTTCATAATCTCCACTGTAACTGATACATACATCTTCTTTATCGAAAGCTGCTCTTAATTCATCAGCAATGTAATTATTTAAGTAAAAATCAGGAGCTTTCATAAATTCCTCCCTTTCTGACTCATATAAACTTTCTATTCATGAGCTTCACAGCAATGTATTCCTCGAATCATTACCTGCAGACAACATACATAAAATCGTTTTCTGTAATTTAGACCTACGAAAAAAAGAGCCGACAGATACAGCCAGCCCTTTTATCACAAGCATTAACAGCCTTTTATTATGTATGTACCGGGCAAGCAGCAGGCTCTAACGCTTCATTTCAAAATCCTGCCCTATATTGTGATGCATCTCGATTGTCTGCTGCATTTCCTGAGGGTCTGTGCATAACATATCCCCACTGACGGTATTTTTCATAGCACTGGCTGCATTTCCATATTCCAGCGCAGCCTGGCAGTTTCCATTCTCCTTTAATAATCCATACAGAAAACCGGAAATATAAGCGTCTCCGCTTCCGATTCTGTCTACAACCTCAATTTTCTCATAAGGCTTTTCTTCATAATAGCTGTCTGTTTTTTTCTCATAGATTACAGAACCAAAAGTATGAGACTTGGGACTGTGCACGATTCTCTGGGTTGCTGCAACTACAGCAATATCATATTCATCAGAAAAACTTTTCAGGATTTCTTTTATATCCCCTGTTTTTCCGAATGTGAGATTAGCTGTGGATTCTGAGCAGAAAAAGATATCTACAATGGGCAAAATCTTTGTAATGCAGTCTCTTGCCTCATCTCCGGTCCACAAATTCCCCCTGAAATTTACATCAAATGAGATCAATGCACCTTTTTCTTTGAATTTTTTCATCATTTCAATAGCATTTTCCCTTACCGGACCGCCAAGTCCCAAGGTGATTCCGCTGGTATGGAAGCATCTTGTATTTTCATACATTTCTTCTGGAAAATCTTCTAAAGATAATTTATTCACAGAAGAATACTTGCGGTCGTAAACCACCTGCGGTTTACGAGGATCTGCGCCATATTCGTAATAGTAAATTCCCAGTCTGGAATCTGCACTGTCATCTCCAGCCAGGTAATCCGTGTCAACACCGTTTCTTCTGATCTCCCTTTTCGCATAATTTCCAATGGCGTGAGACGGAATCTTGGAGATAATACCTGTAGTAAGCCCCAGGTTGGCTGCGCCAACAGCTACATTTAATTCTGCCCCGCCCAGCTGTTTCTCAAATCTGGTGCCCTGGGTTAAACGCTCGTTTCCTTCTGGTGATAAGCGAAGAAGCACTTCGCCTAATGCCAACATATCAAATTTTTTTCCCATTTTATTATCCTCTTATATCCTTTACGATTTCTGCTGCTTCTCTGGTCAGCTTCTCAATTTCATCAAATCTGCCTTCTGTGATCAGTTTTCCTTTTACCATCCAGCTTCCTCCACAGGCAAAAATACGATCGTATTCCAGATATTTCTTTACATTCTCCGGATTGATTCCGCCTGTTGGCATAAAACTTAAGGAAGTATACGGTGCTGCCATTGCCTTAATAAATGCCAGTCCACCAGCCTGCTCCGCCGGGAAAAATTTGATTACGGAAAGTCCTCTGCGTACTGCCTGTGCCGCCTCAGATGGTGTGATGCAGCCTGGAAGTACCGGAATCTTTTTCTTAATACAGTAATCGACAATTTCCGGGTCAAAACCAGGGCTTACAATAAATTCAGCGCCAGCCTGAACAGCACGGTCTACCTGATCCACAGTGAGTACGGTTCCTGCACCAACCAGCATCTCTGGGTGTGCCTCTTTCATAAGACGGATAGCCTCTCCTGCTGCTGCAGTTCTGAAAGTTACCTCTGCGCAGGCAAGTCCGCCATTGCAAAGAGCATCTGCCAGCGGCACTGCATCTTTCTCATTTTCAATTACTACAACCGGTACAATTCCCATTTTTCTGATTTTTTCTAATACTGTGTTCATGCTTTCTCCTTTTTCACCACTTAATTTACTACGAAAATCCTGTCTAACAATAGACATGAGCGTTTTGCAAATATATTGAATTCATCATACCATTTTTTTGTTTTCAACAGATAAGCTCCATTTTTTTAGCAGATATTTCTTTTTTATTATTAAATTCATCTGATGTGCTTATAATATATCTCACCATACTCTATTTGCAATATGTAATTACTACCAATTATTTCCTTCATTTTTAGGTTATTTTTCCATTTTGACAGTTCTTTTTTACAAGTTTCCTGTAACTATAGTCTTTTGCGTTACTGTTCACTGGTAACATTCCGCGAGGTGTTTTTTGTGAACAAAGTTCACAGAAAACCCGAGAGTTGCGGCGCGAAATCATGCAAAGCATGATTTCTGTGCATCGCGAAGCGTGTTACTGTAAACGGAGTGAACAGTAACTCTTTTGCTTTTGCCATAAATATTTCCTGTAAAATTTTTTGACATTCTATTTAAAGCATGATAATATAATTAGTATAAAAAAGGTGCTACTGATAGACGGACCGGGGCGGCTATTTTTGTGGCTTATTAGTATCCTTGCCGAATGTGTATCCGGCACAAAAGCAAGTAATGCCAAAACTCATTACTGCAATAAAGTCCAAAATACTCATTGGCTTAGCCCTCCTTTCCGTTTGATTCCCTTCCGGGTTTCTATGTAATCAGAGGGTCACAGTCCCTCTGCCGAAGGACTAACCGCCTACCGTTATGGTAGCACCCAAATATAATTATATCAGTTGTATTCTTTTTTTATGATTAGTAATCATCTCTAATTTCTGCTTATCTTAAAAGATAAATTTTCTATTCCCCCAGCGTCAACATCGTATCAATACAAGCCTTCGCCTTCACTCTCACATTCTCATCCAGCTTGATCTCTTCTCCGCCCTGACCGCAGACGCAATTATAAACATCCATCAATGTAGTCAGTTTCATATTGTGGCATACGCAGTCCTTAGACAGCGGATAGAATTTCTTATCCGGACACTCGAACTGAAGATGCTGAACAATACTGTTCTCCGTACCGATAATAAATTCTTTGGCATCGCTTTCTTTGGCATATTTCATAATTCCGGTAGTACTTCCAATATAATCAGCCATTGCCGAAACCTCTGGCAGACACTCCGGATGAACCAGTAACTTCGCTTCCGGATGGGCATCTCTTGCTTTTTTCACATCTCTCACGGACATTCTAAGATGAGTAGGGCATCCACCATGAACAAACTTAAATGTCTTCTCTGGAACCTGCTTCTCCACCCATGCGCCAAGGTTGCAGTCCGGGATAAACAGGATCTTGTCATTGTCGATATTGTTCACAATCTTCAACGCAGAAGAAGAAGTTACACACACATCACAAATCGTTTTCAGTTCGGAAGTGGTATTAATATAAGCTACAACTGTATAGTCCGGATTGGACTCTTTCAGTGCGGAAAGCATCTCCACATCCAGCTGCTCTGCCATTGGACATCCTGCACCGCTGTTGGAAAGGTAAACCTTTTTCTCCGGAGAAAGAATCTTCACTGTTTCTGCCATAAATCTTACACCACACATCAGCACGTTCTTCTGCGGAGCCTTAGCCGCCTGCTGGCTCAGTCCATAAGAATCACCTGTGTAATCTGCTACCTCCAGAATCTCATGGCTCTGGTATGCATGCGCCAGAATGCAGATATCTTTTTCCTTCTTTAAACGCAGAATTTCATCCTGCAGCTGTCTTGTTGTCATCATAATCGTTTTTCACTCCTGTGTTTTCATTTATTCCGGAACTTTAATTTTCCATGTATGCCCGAATGTGTTCTTAAATATCTTCTTACCCTCATTGGCTGCTAATAGCTCCACTCTTTTCGGACATTTTCTTAGGATTATATTACCTGCCGTCCTCACTGTCAACAAAAAAGTTTACAGCTATCTTGTCAATTGTAAAGTTTAGTGATATACTACAGGGCATGTCGTTCGGAAAATTTGAATCCGCGCGCACAATTGTAATCATTCACAGAGAAATTTTATAAGCCTGCGCTTCAGATTACTTTTGCAAAATTTCTCTGTACACCAAATTTATCCGTGAAAAAAGGACCATCAATTATGAAAACAGATATCCTCATCGCAGGAAGCGGCTGCTCCGGTCTTTACTGTGCCCTCCAGCTTCCCCGCGACAAAAAAATCACCGTCATCACCAAGTCCGACCTTACCAGTAACGATTCCTTTCTCGCCCAGGGCGGCATGTGCATGCTGAAAGAACAGTCCGACTATGACAGCTTTTTCGAAGACACCATGAAAGCTGGACACTACGAAAATGACAAAAAATCCGTAGAGATCATGATTAAAACCTCCCCGGAGGTTGTCAGGGATCTTGTCTCTTACGGTGCCCAGTTCGAGCGAAACGAAGACGGCAGCCTTGCCTACACCAAAGAAGGCGCCCATTCCACCAACCGTATTATTTTCCACGAGGATGTAACCGGAAAAGAGATCACCAGCACCCTGCTCCGCGAAGTCCAGAAGCTTTCCAATGTAGAACTTCTGGAATACACCACCCTGGTTGATATTCTGGAAAAAGACAACCACTGCTACGGCGCTGTGATCCGCCGTCCAGATGGTTCCCTTGACACCGTTACTGCAACCTATACCGTTCTGGCCAGCGGAGGTGTAGGTGGACTTTACAGACATTCCACCAACTTCCGCCACCTTACCGGCGACGCACTTGCTATTGCAGGTAAGCATAATATTGAACTGCAGAACCCGGATTACGTGCAGATCCACCCTACCACCTTCTACACCAAACATCCGGAAGACCGCAGCTTTCTGATTTCCGAATCTGTCCGTGGCGAAGGTGCCAGACTTTACGACAAAAACATGAACCGTTTCGTAAACGAGCTGCTGCCCCGTGATCTTCTTTCTCAGAAAATTCACGAACAGATGGCAAAAGACGACACCGACTTTGTCTGGGAAGACCTGCGCACCATCCCGGCAGAAACTCTTCGCCACCATTTTCCAAACATTGTTGAACACTGCAGGGAAATGGGCTATGATGTTTTCAAGGAATGTATCCCGGTTGTTCCGGCACAGCATTATTTCATGGGCGGCGTAAAAGTGGATTATCAGAGCCGTTCTTCCATGGAAAATCTCTATGTAGTAGGAGAAGCTGCCTGCAACGGTGTCCATGGCAAAAACCGCCTGGCAAGCAACTCCCTGCTGGAAAGCCTTGTTTTCGCAAGACGGGCAGCGCAGGATATGGCAGAGCACGATCTTAAGAATGCTTCACCCCAGAATGCCATCGAAGTTGCTGATTACCTTGCTTCCCACGTAGACTTCACCCCATACCAGGACATCCAGACCCTGGCTGAAACTTATCACCATCTTGCCACACAGGCCATCACCCTTGGTCAAAATCCAGAAGGCAGAAAGGAATTTTTATATGTATGATCAGGTAACTCTCGGATTAAATGTTGATCCATTCATTTTAAGCGCATTAAAAGAAGATATCACAAGCGAAGACGTATCCACCAACAGCGTAATGCCAGATTCCACCCCAGGCGTTGTAGATCTTATCTGCAAAGAAGATGGAATCATCTGCGGACTCCAGGTTTTTGAGCGTGTTTTCACACTTCTGGATCCATCCACCAGAGCTGAATTCTATGTAAAAGACGGAGACCACGTAGAAAATAAACAGCTTGTAGGAAAAATTTACGGAGATATCCGTGTGCTCCTTTGCGGAGAAAGAACCGCCCTCAACTATCTCCAGAGAATGAGCGGAATCGCCACCTACACAAGCCAGGTTGCAGCTCTTCTTGAGGGAACCGGAATCAAGCTTCTTGACACCAGAAAAACCACCCCGAACAACCGTATTTTCGAGAAATATTCCGTTCGTGTAGGCGGCGGCAATAACCACCGCTATAATCTTTCCGACGGCGTTCTTCTCAAGGACAATCACATCGGTGCCGCAGGAGGCGTAAAACAGGCCATCTCCATGGCAAAAGCCTACGCTCCTTTTGTCCGCAAAATTGAAATAGAGGTAGAAAACCTGGATATGGTAAAAGAGGCAGTAGAAGCTGGTGCGGACATTATCATGCTGGATAATATGACCACTGAACAGCTGAAAGAATCCATCGACTACATTGCCGGACGTGCCGAAATTGAAGTTTCCGGAAATGTAACAAAAGAAAATATTGCCAGACTCACTGGTTTGGGTGTAAATTATGTATCAAGCGGAGCACTTACACATTCTGCTCCTATTATGGATTTATCTATGAAGAATCTTCATCCGGTGGAGTAAGCCCTATTCGGCTGAACTCCCCCACCGACAGTAATTATCAGAATGGAAGTCACCTGTTTCCCGCCATCAACACGTCCCAAAACATGTTTGACAAAGGCTCCACACGGTAACAGGTAACTTTCATCACAAACCAGCAGACAGGAGATAAAAAATGAAAGGTGAAGCAAGACGAAAACAACTTCTGAATATCCTATCTTCCAGCAATAATCCCGTTTCCGGCGGTACCTTAGCTAAGGAATTAAATGTAAGCCGCCAGATTATTGTCCAGGATATTTCTCTCCTGCGTGCCAACGGAGCTACCATTTTTTCCACCAACAAAGGCTATCTGCTCCAGGAGGACAGGAAATATTCCAGAGTTTTTAAGGTTTATCACACAGATGATCAGGTTGAAGAGGAATTAAGCACCATCGTAGACGCCGGCGGCCAGATTCGCGACGTATTCGTCTACCACAAGGTCTACGGCGTGCTGAAAGCTGACATGGGAATCAAATCCCGCCGCGACATCCGCGCCTACATGGAGGAAATCAGCACCGGCAAATCCAGCCTTCTGAAAAATGTAACCTCCGGCTATCACTACCACACCATCGACGCCGAAAGCGAAGAAATCCTGGATGCCATTCAGGAAGAACTTCAGCAGAAGGGGTTTCTTGCGAAATTACAGGACTACGAGCCCGTGGATTTCTGGGGCGATCAGGAATAAAAACGAAAAAAGTTCAAGAACCAGGCTGAGCACACGTCTCATCCTGGTTCTTGTTATTCCAAAAGAATTTCAATCAACTCTGTTATATTTAGAATATTTGAAAATATAAGGAAAAAGCAATCTGTTACCTTCGTCTGACTATTTTGCTTTCCTGGTAATAGCGTTCCTTGTTCTTATACATTCTTTCATCTGCTTCTTTGGCGATGTCATAGATGTTATCCCATTCTTTCTCAGAACTGAAAACATATCCCCATGAGATTGTCATAGAATCCACCAGTTTCCCATGCCATTGTGCAACACGCCGGTCAAAGCTTTCTATTATGCTTTGAAATTCCTTTGTATTTCCGGTGATGATCACAACAAACTCATCTCCTCCGATTCTGTAGACATTTCCATACTTTCCAAAACTTTCCCTCATACAATTGGCCGCTGCACATATAAGTTCATCGCCTGCAGCATGTCCAAGAGAATCATTTGTATGTTTCAGGTTATTAAGATCCATGGAAATATATATCCATTCCTCGCGGAGATCAAGGTTGTTTATCCTTTCTTCGTATGCATGTCGGTTAAAGCATCTTGTAAGTTCATCTGTGTTTGATATGTACAGCAGTTTTTCTTTTTCATATTTTTCTTTCATAACTCTTGAAAGCATGTAGAACATACAGCAGGAAGCCAATACAAGATACACGCCAACTATGAGAACCGCAAAAATATTTCCTTGCCGATAAAAGGAACTGTCTATAGTTACAGCTACAATATAGTCATCATACTGACTGAGTAAACATTTGCAGCGTTTTCCACCTATCCTTATGAGTCGGACATCTGTCTCGCCGCTTTTTTTATCAGATGATACAACAAGCCCTTCCAGTTTCACGCCTATCTGTCTGGAATCCGTAGCACCTTTTACAATTTTGGTCTGGGAGTCTGCCACGAAAATTTCGATTCCCTTATAAACAGGCATATCACTTACTACAGCGGAGATTTCGTTTTGCTTTAGTTCTTTAAGCAGACGCTTTGGTTCGATGCCGATCTGGATCATTCTGGTACCGGCTTCGTTCCATGTAATGGCATACATCAGTTCCTTTCCTTCAGCGGTATTCGGAGTAACATCCTGACACATGGTAAGCTTTTTATCTGTAAGCATAGGCTTAAAATATTCCATCTGCTCTCCGGAGTCAAAACTGAAGCCATAGTATTTAGGCAAAGTACCACTGTAGATATATCCGTTTTTATCAAACAGATGAATTTCGTCTACTAATATCAAATCTGCTATTTTCTGCAATTCTTCTACATCATATTCCACCTGTGGTTTTGCATCTATAATATAGGATACAGCCTTTGCTCTTACTATATAATCGTCCTTTAGCGATTCGATGAGTCCATTTTCACTATCATCATTTTTATTGAGCACGGTGATAACACGATCCAGCAGTACTTTTGACATCCTGTATGTATTACTGTCATTGACATACTTTAAAATTCCGGCTTCAAGCAATAATGCAATCGCAATGGTTGCAAACGCTAAAAAAACAAGCTTTTTTTTCTTCATAAATATATTTTATCATAATTTCCATATGTAAACCATACATAATTTGCATGAATTTTCTCCGAAATTACCGTTCGGTTACTGTTCACTCCGTTCACAGTAACGCGCTTCGCGATGCACAAAAAGACGAACCTTCTTGTGACAAGCACAAGAAGTAGCGTTCACAACCTGGCCGGCAACTCATAAGATTTTTTTGTTATGTAAACCAATCATACTCGCCTAATTGCCTTTCAAAAACTGTTGAATATGATACCTTCTTATTGTCACGAGCAAAAAAATTACCTCATCTCGTGCGCATAATTCCCCCATATTTTCACATACTATCCATACACTACAAAATATGGAAACCCACAAAACAAACAAGCTCTATAGTGTGTTTAAAAAAGTCAATTGTTTCCCACAATTGCATCATAAAGTACAGGAGGAACAGATAAATGAAAGCCACAGGAATCGTAAGAAGAATAGATGATCTGGGCCGGGTGGTCATCCCAAAAGAAATCCGTCGGACCCTGCGAATCAAAGAAGGTACCCCACTTGAAATTTTCACCGACCGTGAAGGTGAAATCATTCTGAAAAAATACTCCCCAATCGGAGAGCTTAGCCTTTTTGCAAAAGAATACGCCGAGTCCCTCTCCCATTCCACCGGCATGCTTTCCTGCATCACCGACCACGACCAGGTAGTAGCTGCTGCCGGTCCGGGAAGTAAGGAATTCATTGGAAAATTGATCAGCAGCCAGCTGGAAGCTGTTATCAATGACAGAGAAGCCAAATGTCTTAGTGCCAAAGACCGTGGCAAAGTCCCTGTGGTGGATGAACAGCCAGCTCCATCCACATCCCAGGTCATCCAGCCCATCATAGCCGCCGGAGATGCTATCGGCAGTGTCATCCTCATGGGAAAAACCGACAAAGACATTCCCGGCGCCAGCGAAAAGCTTCTGGCGCAGACCGCCGCCGGGTTTCTTGGACGACAGATGGAACAATAATTTTGTTATCGCTGCAGTCAACGTCTCGATAGAGCCTGTTTGAAAAATTATTCCCGCAATCTGCCAGTGAACAGAAACTAAAAAACTGCTGTATCCATTTAGCCCTTCTTCAAAGTCCATTAAATGGTACAGCAGTTTTCGAATTTATATACCTCAACAATCCTGTTCTGTTTTCTCTTCAGATACAGTGCTACCCTGCTTGCCCTGATCCCGCATCTTCTGCCTCTGCCTGGTAATATCAAAATACTCCGGCGAAATAATCCCACGGGCAACCAGTGCATCAAAAACCTCCTTCTGCGACCGCGTCATCACCATACCCACAGTTGAATTATAATCTGTAAGCACACATCCTGTCTTCTCGATCATCCAGAACAGTGCCGAATCATTCTCCGGGATCATCTTCCAAATCTCCTTCTCCGGATATGGCAAAAGCGCCATCATGGTCTGAAGATGGCCCTTCTCCTCAATCAATCTGTAATCCCCATCCGGCATAATAACGCCATCTGAGAAATTCGGAATCTGATCAGCTTTCTGCAAAAGCTCCTCTGTAATCTTCACCACAAGTTACCCCCTGTAAATTATTTTTTAACGGACATGTCGCCTGTCGGCTACATCACCATATATGAAAGTCAGCTGTTCCGCGCCTATGGCGCTCCCACAGCTGCCGACATCATTTATTTTTCACAGCACCGCACATGTTTTCCCCTATTATACCATGCCGCTTATATAAGTGCCACCAATTTAAATTTTCTCATTTTCATGAATTAATGAATAACCTCCAATTTTCTGGACACCCTATAAATACAGACAGGTACAACAGCTGTGAACAGAATGTATGTAGAGGTGAAAAGAATATGAGGAAAAACAGAACAGCAAAATTTATTTTCAACGGCGCTCTCCTTGCAGTTATGGCAGTTCTCGGAGTGACCGCTTACCAGGTTGCAAACAAACCAGAACATATTCAGGAAGTGCTTCCATTGGAAAGCACCAAGGAAAATGACACTGCCAAAGCAGATGGAGCCAACTCAACTGATGATTCGTCCCTTGCAGAAGCAGGTACTAACATGGTAGAAGCAGATCTGGACGGAATTTCCGATACCGGAATCCTAGACAGTGAGTCTTTGATAAACCAATCAGATAATTCATCCGCAACAGACATGGCAAGCCTTGACAATACCGTGGACTTAACCAATTCTGCTGACATTAACGATACCGCTGATATTTCCAGCTCCTCTGACATTGGAGAAAGTACCAGCGTAAACGCCCAGATCTCCCTGCACAAAGGACCGGAAATCAACTTCTCGGAAGATACATTAATGGAGTGGCCGGTAAACGGACATGTTCTCATTGATTACAGCATGGATCAGAGTGTTTACTTCCCAACTCTGGATCAGTATAAACTGAGCCCTGCGATTTCCGTACAAGCAGTGGAAGGTGCCCCTGTAGTTTCCGCAGTAAACGGAACCGTATATTCGATTGAAAATAATGCCCAAACTGGCACTACCGTCACCATGGAGCTTGGAAACGGCTACCAGGCAATCTATGGTCAGCTTACTGATCTGGACGTTGCTGAAGGCGATACCGTCACCAAAGGTTCCATCATAGGCTATGTCGCAGCTCCTACCATTTATTACAGCGAAGAAGGCAGTAACCTGTACTTCGCCATGAAAAAAGACGGAGAACCAATCGACCCGATCACGTATCTGCCGTAAAAAAAATTCAGTCCATGAAATATCAACATTCACAAAAGTAAAAAAACAACGTATAATAAAGCAGGTGGGAAAATCCGCAGTCGGTACCTAAATCCTACCTGCTTTTTCCAGTCCTTCCAGGCAGCTAAGAGCCCGGAACCCGCCATGGTAGCCATTCTGACACGCTATAGTATTCTTTTGGACTGCAAATAATATACCAGCTTACCGATTGCTTTTTATAAAAATAAGGAGCATTGTCAGCCAGTTAACAGCATGACGATACTCCTTTACATAAATATTTATTTAATTCCTAAACGGACATGTCGCCTGTCGGCGACATCACCATATATGAAAGTCAGCTGTTCCGCGCCTATAGCGCTCCCACAGCTGCCGACCGCATTCGTAATCCGGGCTATCACCCTACTTACTCATACGCTCTAGCCCGTCCGATATCCAATAATTCGCTCATGCAAGCATGGCTCATTCTTGGCTGCCGTCCGGGACTTTCATAGTAAAACATTAAGAACTTTCACCTTACAACCCAAAAAGGAGCCCCATGAATTACACCTACATCGTCCAGTGTGCCGACGGTACTCTTTACACCGGATGGACAAACTGTCTGGAAAAGCGCCTAAAAGCCCACAACAGCGGCAAAAACGGAGCCAAATACACCAAAACCAAACGTCCGGTAACTCTTGTCTACTACGAAGGCTACGCCACCAAAGAAGAAGCCATGAGCCGGGAATATGCAATCAAACAATTAACCCGGGCGAAAAAATTAGCCCTGATGGAATTTTAAAGGAGGTCACAGTTCCCTCTAAATATTAAAAGTTATTAAAAAACTTGTCTAAAATATTTTACCTTACCATATCATCAAATCGGCATATTCGCCACAAAACAATACATCACAATAAAATGACACGCGCTTCCCAGCATAATAAATACGTGGAAAATCTCATGTGACCCAAAATTCTTATGTTTCGCATTAAAGATGGGAAGCTTCAGTGCATAGATCACACCGCCAATCGTATAAATAATTCCCCCCGCCAGCAGCCAGCCAAATCCAGCCTTAGGCAATGCATGAATAATTGGCATGAACGCAAGCACACACAACCAGCCCATTCCAATATACAGCACAGAAGAAATCCATTTCGGACAAGTCACCCAGAATGCCTTAAATACAATTCCCAGAATTGCTGTCGCCCACACAAGTGCGCAAAGTATATATCCAATCTTGTTATGAAGAACAATCAGGCACACCGGCGTATAGCTTCCAGCGATCATTACAAAGATCATCATATGATCCAGCTTCTTCAGTCTGCGGTTCACCTTCGCCGTAGAATCAACGGAATGATAAAGAGTACTTGCCGCATAAAGCAGCATCATCGTAAGAATAAACACTCCCAGTGCCACAATATGAATATGATCGCTCCACTCTGACGAGCGAATCAATAAAGGCGCTGCTCCCACTGCTGCCAGAAGAAAAGCAATCCCATGTGTAATCGCACTTCCCGGATCTTTTAATTTAAATTTCATGATAGCACCTCCTAGAACTTTTCCAAAGCAACTTTGCAAGCAATCAGTTTGATCCCTGAGCTGCAATGTTTTTGCAAACTTTATCATGTAGTTTTAATTACTACGTCATCAAGTATGTGTTATACTATAACACTTTTTTTGAAAAATTCAAGGGGTTTTATAAAACTTTTATAATAAAAGTAATTTTTCGATTTTCAGCAACATTTTTCACCTCTCCATCTCCATCACTGCCTCAACCTCCATCTCCGGAAAATATGTCTCCAATATCTCCTCCCAGCTACTCCCTTTCTTCGCCATCTCATTCCCCCCATACTGGGAAAATCCAATTCCATGTCCTTTTCCTTTGCATAAAAAGCGCACCATTTTTCCTACTTTCTGCACTGAAAAATCTGCGGAAGCCAGATGCATGCCCTGGCGAAAAGTCTCACCCTCAAGCCAGTTTCCATCAGCTGTCAGCGCAGTCACATAACCGGCACTATCTCGCTTTTTGACCACCAGCTTCGCAGGAAGCTGACTGGCAGGCACATATGTACTGTTTACATAATCTGGTGCCTCCCTGTCCTGACTACTTTCCACTGATTTCAGATAGCCATAATCTGCACTGTGAAAAACCTCTTTCCCATCCCTGGTTTTACCGCTGCTGATCTCATGATAGGGAACTAATTTCAGCTTTCCATTATATGTAAGAACCTGCCCGACTGTTGCCTCTGCCGCTGCTCCATACTGCTGCAGCTTATCCACCGCACTCAGTAATTTCCAGACACCTCCATACCCAACAACAAAACTCCTGCCACTATTTAATTCTGCTATTCGGAAGGATAACACCTCTTCATCTTCTGTCGCAGTTGTCATTTGCTCAACTCTTCTTTCCCTGTTTTTCCCTGCGATACTTTCACTTACTTCATCCAGAATTTCTCCTTCACTTTCCCCCTCCTCCAGCCGCCTGTACACCTCCGACCTTGCAATCACCGCCTGAGATTTCACCGCTTCCTCCGCATAATCCCCTTTCATCTGTACCATCAACATCAGCGGAACCATATCCTCCACCCCCGGAGAATGCAGTAAAAGTGCTTTATCAGCCCCATTCAAGGCAATTGTACACATATACGGTAGTAATAAAATGAATGGAATAAACATCCCTGAAGAATAAAAGCTCCGAAACCATTTTCTCATATATTTCCTGCACTTTGCCATTGCTTAAAAATAATTGGCATACCTGATGTTCTAGAGCCTGTTTGAAAAATCATTCCTGCAATCTGCACGCCCCACTTTGCGGTATATTTCACCCGAATTCGGTTGTCGTAGCCCGCTACGACGCCCTCATCCGGGCAAAATCTCCCACAAATTGTGACGCACATCTTGCAGAAAGCCTTTTTCAAACACGCTCTAGGTTTCAGGAATCTTTCTCGCTTTGCCGCATAAGCAACAGCTCTCCTGTCTATCTCATTTCTCCTTATTATATGCACAATTGCAAAAACTTATTAACCGTAGTATACTGTACCCATTGTTGCGCAGACACGGTAACAAAGCGTGTAACTGCTAATTTTCAAAGTAAATATAACGGAGGTTTTTCATGGCCGCACTCTTTCTCGCACCCCTATACATCCTGATCAATGCATACGTTGTCCGTTGGATGATACGATGGATGGGCGCCTGTCACAGACTTTTTCAGACAATGGCATTTCGCGCTTCCTTTATAGGAGTTTACATAATATTAGCAACAGCCCTGCTCACCGGCTTTCTCATCAAAAAGCCGGCCAACCTGCACCGTATTCTCAAGCATACAGGTAACTATTTTCTCGGAACTTTCATCTATATTCTGCTGGTAATCGCTGTCGTTGATTTTGGCCGTCTGATACTGAAATACATATTCCATGCCCCGTTTATCGGGCACCGCAGCACTTTCGTCATCACAGGCCTGATCTGCACCATACTGATCATCAGCCTCAGTGTTTACGGAATCCTTCATGTAACCCATGTGAAAACTACACCTTATGAGATAAACGTTGAAAAAACAGTTGACGGCATGGATTCCCTGAAAATAGTCCTTCTCGCTGATACCCATTTCGGCTACAGCATGGGAACCGCCCAGGCAAAACGAATTGTGAAAAAGATCAATACTGAAAATCCAGATGTAGTCTGTATCGCAGGTGATATTTTCGATAATGAATATGACGCCATTTCCAAACCAGATAAATTAAAAGAAATTTTAAAAGGAATTAAGTCCAAATATGGAGTTTACGCCTGCTGGGGCAATCACGACCTGAACGAACCAATCCTGGCAGGTTTCACCTTCAACGGAACAGAAGATAACTACAACGATCCCAGAATGGAAGAATTTCTTACAGACGCAGGAATCCACCTGCTAGACGATGAAGCTGTTCTGATCGACAACAAATTTTATATTGTCGGCCGCCGGGATGCCTCCCGCTGTGAAAAAGTAGAAGGCTCCAGAGCCACTCCGGCCCAGCTTACCGAATCGCTGGACCAGGGAAAACCAATTATTTTCATTGACCATCAGCCAAAAGAATTAGACGAGACAGCTGCTGCCGGTGTTGACCTTGACCTTTGTGGTCACACCCATGACGGCCAGATTTTCCCCGGAAACCTGATTATCCATCTATTCTGGGAAAATTCCTGTGGCTACCTTCGAAAAGGAACTATGCACAACATTGTCACTTCCGGGGCCGGGATCTGGGGTCCGAACATGAGAGTCGGCACCAACAGCGAAATCTGTCCGATTACAGTTCATTTTAACAATTAATGTAACTATACCACAGATACTATACCGCGAGATGTTTTCGTGAACATAGTTCACAGTTACCAATTAATTTTTCAAATATTGCCGGTTCAGATTTTAAGCCATTCCAACCATGCTTCACTGTATTTATATACAGAGCCAACCATCACATATCCACCTGACAATATAGGTTTCATAGTTACATTAAATCAACCGATTATGCCCCTACGGACTGCCTCTGCACCCCCATCGTTCCATGCAAGGCAGTCCTTTCTCATGTGAAACATCCCGTATCCGATTTCCCCTTCTTCCTCGCAGCCCAGCCCTTTCCACTAAAGCCTGTCCACGCTTCACCACATCTATTCCTTCCAGCATCTTTCCCTGGAAAAATCTTCCCACTATACCTTTTTCATATATCTCATAAGCTTCATGCGCGCCCAGCTCCCAGCCAGTCACCACACTCAGCCATCCATTCATCCTTACAGCCAGTCCGCCGATTCCATCAATCAGTCCCTTTATTCCCTGCATACCCCGTCCATTTTCACTCATCACTCCCATGAAAAAACAAGTCACCACGGTCATCACCATATTGAAACGTTCTTTCAAACTGAATTTATTTTCCCGATTGAAATATTTTTTCAATAATCTCATAAAGGCCCTCCTTCTTGTCATGCCTGTCCAAAATCCAAAAGCTTATCACCGCTGCTGTCTCCTAATGCAATTAACTTTGTACCATTTCGGGCACTTTTTCTGCCTCCGGCAGACTGCACGGACAGCTCACAGCAAACAGCCGCCAGAATATGTTTGAAAAAACTCCTCTGCGAACTGCGCACTTTTCATGATTGTGCAGGTTCTAGAGCGTGTTTGAAAAAGGCTTTCTGCAAGATGTGCGTCACAATTTGTGGGAAATTTTGTCCGGATGAAGGCGCCGTAGCGGGCTACGGCAACTGAATTCGGGCAAAATATACCGCAAAGTGGGGCGTGCAGATTGCGGGAATGATTTTTCAAACAGGCTCTAGTAATATTTATGTCTGCCAATACAATCCATAGAACCATTTTTTATAAATTTTCCCCATTTCACCCCTTATTGACACACTTGTCCCCCACTGCTACAATAACCCTAACAACAACTTTTACCGCTTTCCCAAAGAAAGGAGCACCCTATGGCAAAAGAACAGATTGCAGTTGCAGAACTGATTACAAACATTATTCTGGGAAAAACGGACGGAGCCAGCCGGGTAGATTTCTTCCCGCAAAAGCCTAAATTTCCATTTGACAAACCATACGAGCAGCCATTTCCCCGCGCCACGCCGGAGAGCCAGGGTATTTCCTCTGACATGCTGGCCGACCTGCTGCGGGATCTGGACACTTCACACTATACAGACATGCACCATTTCATGGTTCTCCGAAATGGAAAGGTCGTTTGCGAGGCCAATTTCGCCCCCTACCGCAGCCGGATCTGGCACGTGACCCATTCCATGTGCAAAAGCATCACCGGCATGGCAATTGGTCTTCTGGTTGAGGAAGGCAAGCTTTCCCTGGATGAGAACATTTACGACATTTTCCAGAAGAACCTGAACACCTTTAACAAGATTTTCCGCCCTAAAGTCACTGTAGAAAATCTTCTCACAATGACCAGCGGTGTCACTTTCAATGAATCGGGGATCGTCTCTGGAAACGACTGGCTCACCAGCTACCTGAATTCTTCCATCACTGGCACCCCCGGGAAAAATTTCCAGTACAACAGCCTGAATACCTACGTTCTGTCCGCCATCGTCACGGAACGCACCGGCCAGTCACTTACCGAATACCTGGAACCGCGGCTTTTCGCTCCCCTTGGAATCACCCGCTATTTCTGGGAAACCTGCCCTAAGGGCATTACCAAAGGCGGCTGGGGACTTTTCCTCTGCACTGAGGACATGGCTAAATTAGGTCAGCTTTATCTTCAGAAGGGTAAATGGAACGATCAGCAGATTATCCCGGAATTCTGGGTTGAAGTCTCCACCGCCAAGCATAAGGAGAGCATTGAAGGTACTTTCGGCTATGGCTACCAGCTGTGGATGGAAGCCCGCCCAGGCAGCTTTGAATTCAATGGAATGCTTGGTCAGAATGTAATCGTTTACCCTGACATGAACATGGTTGTAGTCACAAACGCTGGAAATAACGAACTTTTCCAGAACTGCGTCATGCTGAACATTATCCGCAAGCATTTTCCGCGCAACTTTCATCCTGCAGATATTCTGCCTGAAAACCCATGTGCCCAGACACTCCTGAACCGCCTGACTGCCGAGCTTGAAAACGGCACTCACGCGCCTCAGACACTTCCAGCCCTCCGAAAAGGCGGCTGGAGAAAAAATCCATCTGGGCTCCGCCACAGTACTAACGCAAGACCGAATATCTGGAATTACATGAAGGGACTTCCTGAACCGAATCCTTACCAGTTCACCCAACAGCTTAATGGCAAAATTTTTGAACTTTCTCCACAGAGCATTGGTCTTTTCCCGCTGTTTATCCAGATTTTCCACAATAATATGACAGAAGGTGTGCAAAAGATTTCATTCGCCTGTGAAAAAGGCAATTTCTCCGTAAACTTTATGGAATCCGGCGAATGGCACAGCATCCCGACAGGACTTGGAAAATTCAAAGAATCCTGGCTTACCCTCCACGAGGAAAGCTATCTGATTGCAGCCTCCGGAGATTTCACTACAGATGAAAACGGAACCGCCGTCCTGAAGCTGGACTTCACCTTCCTTGAAGAATGTGTTCGAAGAAAAATCAACATTTTCTTCTTGCCCGAAGATGAAATTCTCATCCGCTGGTACGAAACACCAGGCAAAGGCATGATCATGGAAGGTCTGGAATCCATCACCGAAGAAATCTCCAACAACTTTCTCTATGGAGCCTTCAAGGGCACAGGCGGCCTGGAGCTCCTTCACAGGGTAATGGAACAGACTATTGAACCGGTTTCGCATGGGTATCTGGTGACACCCGCTGAAGAGGCTCCGGAACAGGGATCAGTTTCATCCTTAAATGAATCAGATTGCGGAGAACTCTCATCAGAACCCAGTGAAATAACGACCACTTCCTATTCTACAGAAAGTTTGTAATGCACCATATATCGCACTTTAATAGCAAGAAAATTTTTACGACCAAATATGCGGTCAATCAGGAGGTACCCCATGATTTCCCAGGAAAAACGCTTAATCATCACCTTTCGCTGCACCACCGACGCCATCGCCATGGAGAAATCCTGCAAAGCCACTGGTGCTCCAGGAAGACTGATTCCGGTTCCAAGAAGTATCTCTGCCAGCTGCGGACTTTCCTGGTGTGCGCCCCCCACAAGCCGCACTGCCCTTGAGAAACTACTTCAGGATCAGGACCTGGATCCTGAGGGCATATATGAGTGTATAATTTAATTATTAAACAGGCTTTCTGCAAGATGTGCATCACAATTTGTGGGAGATTTCGCCCGGATGAGGGCGCCGTAGCGGGCTACGGCAACTGAATTCGGGCGAAATATACCGCAAAGTGGGATGTGCAGATTGCGGGAATGATTTTTCAAACAGGCTCTAATGCAGTACAAATTAATTTTCAGCATTACTCACGCAATATATTAAAAATTTACTGTGTCAGAGTATCCATTACTTAATATATGCTGTATTATAGAGTCTGTTAAAAAATATCAATTCAAAAAATACAATATAGATAGTAGGAGGAATTACACATGGAAACCAAAACATTTGATGCAAGAGGAATGGCCTGCCCACTCCCAGTTGTAAACGCAAAGAAAGAATCCGAAGAAATGACAAATGGCGGCACCCTTATCATTCTCGTTGACAATGAAATTGCCGTCCAGAACCTTACCAAATTTGGCAACAGCAAAGGCTTTACAGTCTCTTCTGAGAAAAAAACAAAGAAAGATTTCACCGTAACCTTCCAGATTCCGGAAAACAGCACAGCCCCAACACCAGCAGCTGAATCCGCCGTTCCAGCCTGCACCCCGGATTCCAAGAAACATGGTCTTGTAGCCGTCCTTTCCGCCAATACCATGGGAAATGGTGAAGAACAGCTTGGAAAGATTCTTATGAAATCCTTCATTTTCGCTCTCACCAAACAGGATCAGCTCCCAGAGATCATTCTGTGCTACAACTCCGGAGCATCCCTTACCTGCGAAGACTCCGATTCCCTGGAAGATCTGAAATCTTTGGAAGCCGAGGGTGTAAAGATTCTCACCTGCGGTACCTGCCTTGATTTCTATGGTTTAAAAGAAAAACTGGCAGTTGGTGGCGTTACTAATATGTACGAAATTGTAGAAATTATGGAAAGCGCAGGAACTATCGTGCGCCCATAATAATTACTGTTTACTCCGTTCACAAAAATACCTTACAGAACATTACCAGTGAACAATAAACCAATAATTCTCTAAATAACTTCTAAATAATGAAAATCCACGCTTTAAAATCACTAATTTTCTCAGTAATCAAATTTTTGGCCTTAAGAAAATTTCAAAATTAAAGCGTGGATTTTTACTATTATATGAGACATATCTGAGACATCTTATTTTCAATGGGATACAAATGGGACATATGCTTGGGATTAATTAGAGCGTGTTTGAGAATTATAAGAAAATATAAAAAGACCGGAAACCCTCATAAACAAAGGATTTCCGGCATTTCTTGAAGTGAAGCATCGGGGATTCGAACCCCGGACAACTTGATTAAAAGTCAAGTGCTCTACCAACTGAGCTAATGCTCCATATTAAATTTGTCATATATTTCACATCTTAAACGCCAAGTTTTTTTCTAAACAACCTTCGGCATTTAAAATGCCCAGAGCCGGAATCGAACCAGCGACACGAGGATTTTCAGTCCTCTGCTCTACCAACTGAGCTATCTGGGCATAAGTAGCGGGAATAGGATTTGAACCTATGACCTTCGGGTTATGAGCCCGACGAGCTTCCAGACTGCTCCATCCCGCGATATATTCTTTTAAAACCAAAAGCCGATGATCGGACTCGAACCGATAACCTGCTGATTACAAATCAGCTGCTCTGCCAATTGAGCCACATCGGCACGTAACCACTGGCTACAACAGATGAATTATATTCATCAAATGGATGGAGAAGGATTCGAACCTTCGAAGGCATCGCCAGCAGATTTACAGTCTGTCCCCTTTGGCCACTCGGGAATCCATCCATATGGGACCTATAGGGCTCGAACCTATGACCCTCTGCTTGTAAGGCAGATGCTCTCCCAGCTGAGCTAAGATCCC
>NZ_JBDPGY010000020.1:0-69366 GCF_039841815.1 Ruminococcus sp. 1001136sp1
GTTGATTGGTTTGTGCGCTATAATGATGGTCATATCGGTCGCTCTGTATATTATCCAGAATACCAGGACTCTTAAGGGAGAGACTGTATAAGCAATTTTATATTGCAATGACTAGAAAAATATTTAGGAGAACGAGGAGGCGGAAGTGATGAAGGAAATTTATCAGCAGACGGTAGAAGAGGTTCTTGAAAGGGTGAATGGCAAGAAATCTGGGCTTACGAGTGAACAGGTGAAAAGATCCAGAGAAAAGTGTGGGTGGAATGAACTTACAGAAGGAAAGAAGAAAGGTATCCTGCAGATTTTCTTTGAACAGTATAAGGATTTTCTTGTACTGATTCTAATTGCATCAGCAATCATATCTGGTATGCTTGGAGATGTGGAAAGTGCGGCAGTTATCGTGACGGTTATTACGATCAATGCAATCTTGGGAACAATACAGACGGTAAAAGCAGAACAATCTCTGCAGAGTTTAAAGAATCTTTCTGGCCCGGAGGCAAAAGTATTGCGTGATGGTACAGTCGTTCAAATTCCGGCAAGAGAACTGGTTGTTGGAGATGTGATACTGCTTGAAGCAGGAGATATGATTCCGGCTGATGGAAGACTGATTGAAAATGCAAGTCTTAAGATTGATGAGAGTGCTCTTACAGGAGAAAGTCTTGCAGTTGAGAAAAACATGGATACAATATTGACGGAAGCGCCACTTGGTGATCGGACAAATATGTTATTTTCCGGTAGTTTTGTAACGTATGGGCGTGGGAAAGCTGTTGTAACGGATATAGGAATGCAGACAGAAGTCGGAAAGATTGCAGGACTTTTGAAGTCAACTTCGGAAAAACAGACACCACTTCAGGTGAGTTTGGAAGTCTTTGGAAAGAAGCTTTCTATTATGATTCTGGTATTTTGCGGACTCTTATTTGCAATAAATGTGTTCCGCGGTGAAAAGATCAGCAGTGCATTTATGTTTGCAGTAGCACTTGCAGTAGCAGCAATTCCTGAAGCGCTAAGTTCTATCGTGACAATTGTACTTTCTTTCGGAACACAGAAGATGGCAAAAGAGCATGCAATCATTCGTAAACTACAGGCGGTAGAAGGACTTGGAAGTGTTTCTATTATTTGTTCGGATAAGACAGGAACGCTCACACAGAATAAAATGACGGTTGAAGATTATTATATAGATGGAAAAAGAATTTCAGCAGAGGCAATTGATATATCAGATCAGGCACAAAAATGTCTTTTAAATTACAGTATTCTATGTAATGATTCGACAAATGAAAATGGAGTAGAAATTGGAGATCCGACAGAAACAGCATTGATTAATCTTGGAAGTCGATATGGGATAGAGGCGGCAAGCGTAAGAAAGCTTTATCCAAGAAATGGAGAACTGCCATTTGACAGTGATCGAAAGATGATGTCAACACTTCACCTGATAGATGGTAAAAATCAAATGATTGTAAAAGGTGCAGTCGACAAGCTCCTGGAACGTACAGAGCAAATCTGGACGAAAGAGGGAATTCGAAAAATTACTGAGGAAGATAAAGAAAAAATACAACGTCAAAATCAGGAATTTTCGATGGAAGGTTTAAGAGTATTGTCTTTTACCTATCGTGAAATTCCTAAGAATCACACATTAACGATACAAGATGAGGATCACTTAGTATTTCTTGGTTTGATTGCGATGATGGATCCTCCGAGAGAAGAATCAAAAGCTGCGGTAGCGGAATGTATAAAAGCGGGAATTCGACCGGTTATGATCACCGGAGATCATAAAATTACAGCAGCAGCAATTGCAAAGAGAGTTGGAATATTACATGATTTATCGGAAGCCTGTGAAGGGGCAGATATAGAAAATATGAGTGACGAGGAACTCAAAGAATTTGTCTCAAATATTTCTGTGTATGCAAGAGTGTCACCGGAACATAAAATTCGCATTGTTCGGGCATGGCAGGAAAGAGGAATGATTGTGGCAATGACAGGAGACGGTGTCAATGATGCACCGGCATTAAAGCAGGCAGATATTGGTGTTGCAATGGGAATGACCGGAACGGAAGTTGCGAAAGATGCAGCAGCGATGGTACTTACAGATGATAACTTTGCAACAATCGTAAAAGCAGTGGAAAATGGACGAAACTTATATCAGAATATCAAGTATGCGATACAGTTTCTTTTGTCAGGAAATTTCGGAGCAATTTTAACCGTTCTTTGTTCATCGGTTGCAGGACTTCCGGTGCCATTTGCACCAGTACATTTACTCTTCATTAATCTTTTGACGGATAGTCTTCCGGCAATTGCGTTAGGCTTAGAGCCGGATAGAAGTGAAGTGATGAGTGAAAAACCGAGATTGGCAGATGAGTCGATATTGACAAAAGATTTTCTTAGCAAAATCGGTCTGGAAGGTTTGGTAATTGGAGCAATGACAATGATCAGTTTTTTGACAGGATACAACCAGAATGGTACATTGCTTGGAAGCACGTATGCTTTTGGAACTCTTTGTCTGGCACGTTTGTTTCATGGATATAATTGCAAATCAGATCATCCGGTCATTTTTACAAAAGGTCTCTTTCATAACAAGTGGCTTCAGGGAGCATTTGTGTTAGGTGCAGTACTCATTACAACAGTACTGACGGTTCCTGGTTTCCATAACTTATTCAAAGTGGAAACGTTGAATCTGATGCAGCTTGGATGTGTATATTTATATGCTTTTGCAAGCCTTCTGATTATTCAATTACTTAAGTGTATACGTATGAAACTAAGAAAAAGAGGGAAAAGATAGTGGATTTAAGTAGATGTTCTATGAAAAAAATTCGAGAACTGATTGTGTTTACGGCATTTCTTGTAGTTGCTTTGTGGAAATTCGATGTGGTGATTGAAGTGCTGAAGTCAATATGGAAAATTGTGTTTCCTTTTGCGCTTGGTGGTGCAATTGCCTTTGTGATTAATGTACCAATGAGTTTCCTGGAAAAGAAAATGCTCGGAAAGATAAAAGAAAATAATAAAATAGGAAAAAAAGCTGCGAGACCGATAAGCCTGCTTCTTACAATTATATTGGCAGCAGGTGTAATGGTATTGGTAATGTTTGGTGTGATTCCACAGCTTACACAGACCATGGGAAATCTGATGACGAGTATTTCAGATTTTATTCCACAGATGCAAAACTGGATTCGGGAAATTTCACATGATAATCAGGATATTATGAAATTGGTAGATCAGCTGCAGTTTCAGCCTGATCAGGCAATTAAATGGGGAATAAGTATTCTTGGAAACGGAGTCGGAAATATGATGAATACGACGATGTCAGCAGTAGGTTCCATTGCCAGTGGATTAGCGACCTTTTTTATTTCGTTTTCCTTTGCATGCTATATTCTTTTTCAGAAGGAAAAATTACATTTACAGGTAAGAAAAGTGATTTTCGCTTTTATTCCAAAACAAAAAGCAGATGCAATTCTTAACATATGTTCGCTGACATATCGGACATTTGCAAATTTTCTTGCAGGGCAGTGTCTGGAAGCAGTAATTCTCGGAATGATGTTTGTTATCACGCTAAGTATTTTAAAAATGCCATATGCACTTTTAATTGGAATTTTGATCGCGTTTACCGCATTGGTTCCTATCTTTGGAGCCTTTATTGGCTGTGCCGTGGGAAGTTTTCTGATCTTTATGGTAAATCCAAAACAGGCAGTTTTATTTATTATAGTTTTTCTGCTTTTGCAGCAGATAGAAGGTAATCTGATCTATCCTCATGTGGTTGGCGGATCAGTAGGACTTCCATCAATTTGGGTACTGGCGGCAGTTACAATCGGCGGAAATCTTATGGGAATTATAGGTATGCTGATTTTCATTCCACTTGTATCGGTATTTTATACTATATTCCGGGAGTTCGTATATCTGCGCCTAAAAAAACAACATATAAAACGAGTAACGAGAACGGATGTGGAAGAGTATGCGGAGGAGGAAATTGCGTCATCCTTTATTTTGCCGAATGAAAAATAATGATATGATACAAATATAAATGAAGTGTAATGCCGATTATTAAGACGTTATAAAAATAGATTACAAAGGAAGAAGATATTATGAAGAAAATAGGAATCATGACAGACAGCCACAGTGGAATTTTGAGCGAAGAAGCGCAGAGACTCGGAATTAAGGTACTACCGATGCCCTTTTATATCGGAGAGAAAGTGTATCGTGAAGGAGTAGATCTTTCCAGAGATGAATTTTATGATATGCTTCGAAAGGGCGTAGATGTATCTACATCTCAGCCGTCACCAACAGAAGTTATGGATATGTGGAAAGAGATGCTGAAAGAATATGAGGAGATTGTTTATATTCCTCTTAGTAGTGCTTTAAGTGGGTCCTGTATGACAGCAGAAGCCATGGCAAATGAAGATGAATTTGCCGGTAAGGTGTTTGTCGTAGATAACGGTCGTGTGGCAACCCCGATGCATCGTTCTGTTCTTGATGCAGTAGAAATGGCAGAAGAAGGATACAGTGTAGTCGAAATCAAGAAAATTCTTGAAGAAACCAGAGAAAAAATGACAATTTATATCGGGCTCAGCACACTGAAATATCTCAAAAAAGGAGGAAGAGTCAGCTCTGTGACAGCTTTGGCAGCAGATGTCCTGAATATCAAACCTGTTATGCATTTCAGCACAGGAAAGCTTGATATCTACCAGAAATGCCGTGGTATGAAGAAATCACGTAAAGTTATGATCGATGCAATGAAGCATGAGCTGGAAACGAATTTCCGAGAAGAATATGCTGCGGGTAAAGTGTACCTGATGGCGGCGTCCAGCAGTACCGATGAAGTGACAGAAGAATGGGTAAACCAGATTAAAGAAAGTTTCCCGGGAATGGAAGTCATGTGTGATAAACTTTCCTTCGGTTTGTCCTGTCATATCGGTCCGGATGGACTGGGAATCGGATGCACCTGTAAGCCAGTGTAAAAAACTGCTCCGGAGAAGATAAAATAAAAGATTAGGGTGTCAAAAGGTTTATAGCCTTTGATATAAATTTGTACCTTGAAAACTTAACACGATATGTAAAAACATTGGATTCTTTGGTAAAATGTAGGTAGCATTTTATGAGGTGATCTATATGTCTTTTGTTAAAAATGATAATCAACAGCTTACTGTTTTAGACAGTACTTTTAATCTTACAGAACGCGAAAAACGAATGTTAGAAAAATCATGGGCAAATACTTTTGCAGACAAAGTTTTTCCTGCTATTGATGAAAATATTTTTTCTGTTCTTTACAGTAAAAAAGCATCCAGACCTAATACTCCGGTCAATGTGATTGTTGGGGCACTGATTCTTAAAGAAGCTCTTAATGTTACTGACGATGAGATCGTTGAAGCTATGGCATTTGATATCCGCTATCAGTATGTACTGCACACAACCAGTTTTGAAGAGCAGCCAATTAGTGACAGAACCCTCAGCAGGTTTAGAGCAAGAGGAAACAGAGCATGATGTTGATCTTATTCATGAATGTGTTGTAAAAATGGCAAAAGAAATATCTGATTTTATGGATATCACTCCGGATAAACAACGTATGGACAGTTTAATGGTTGCTGCAAATATCAGAAACCTCTCATTGCTTGAATTGTTTTATACTTGTGTTGCTAATCTTTGCAAAATAATGGATGAGCGTGGAACAAAAATTCCGGATGAACAATATCATTATATTAAAAAAGATGATTATAATAAATGCATTTATCACAAGCGGGATATGGATGCAACTGAGAGAAACGTTGTTGTGATGAAAGATGCAGATATCTTGATAAAGATTTGTGATTCAACCGGTGATTTTGATGATACAAGTGAATATCAGCTTCTTATTCGCCTATTAAAGGAACGCACAATCATTGATGATGGTGGCTCAAGGCGGCTTCGACAAAAAAGAGGAAGTTGAAAATCCTTCAGAAGTATTGCTTAATCCTTCTGATCCAGAAGCCACTTTCCGCTATAAAGCAGGTGGCAGACATCTTGGATACGTTGGAAACGTAGTTGAAGCTGTCGGAGAAAAAAGCAGTCTGGTCATTGTCTACGATTACCAGCAAAATACCTACGCAGATAATCAGTTTATGAAAGATTATCTTAATGAGAAAAAAGATTTTTCTGATGGTTCTTTTATTGTTGCCGATGGGGCATACAGCGGAGAAGAGAACTCACGTTTAGCATCTGAACATAATCTAAAACTTGTTACAACCAATTTCACAGGACGCAAACCAGATGAAATATATGCTGATTTTGTTTTTACTGATGATGGAAAATATCTCATCAAATGTAAGAATAATCGTGTACCTGAAGACTGTATCTATGATCCAGGCAATGAGCGTTCCGTTGCGTATTTTCGGATAAGTGACTGCGAAGGATGTCCTTACAAAGAACGGTGTCAGTCGCGTTTTCTAAAAACACGAGTCCGAAAGGAAGTATCTTGGAAATCCGTTGGTCGTGCAAAACAATTACAGTACATGCAGACGGAAGAATTTTCTGAATATGCAAAATTTAGAAATGGAGTAGAAGCAATTCCCTCTCTTCTTCGTCGAAGATATCATGTGGACAAGATACCTGTGCATGGCAAAAAACGTACCCGGTTATTCTTCGGATTTAAAATAGCAGCATTAGATTTTCAAAAGCTATTAGATTATAAAAAAGCATTATATTTTCCAAAAAGCTGGTCGATAGAATCCAGGAGGCCTGCAAGATGGTAATTGATGCTTCCGCGCCATACAAAAGTATAACGGTTCGCATTTGCCTCTATCTTTGTACCGTCAATAAAAAGTTCTTTTAATGTGACCAGCCCTTCTTTCTGCAGCCGCCGCATAAACTGGTAATTCAGGTCATCCAGGACATCAGATGTCAACTTCCTGTTTTTAAAGTCATAAAAAGCATCACATTTCGGTTTTTTTCCGCGCGTCAGCCAGATAAAAGCAAGGTCTCTTTCACACAGATCAACAATACGGTCAACAGAACGTATTCCCCGCATATTTGCATAGGTAACTACAGCATACATCATGATTGGATTGTACCCGGTTCTTCCCTTATCTGAACAATTGGCTAACAAGCCAGAAAAATCTAATTCCTCCATCACTTTTTTCAGGGTATAGACTGGATCGTCGTCAGGTAAACTCAATTCGAAGAAACTAAAGTTAATTTTCTGTTGCCCTAATTCAAAAAAATCATTATAATAATTATTGGTTAGCATAGTTACATTATAACATGTAACGGAGAGAAAGATGGTTGTCGTTAGCCATCTTTTTTCTTTTTTCAGATAAATTCAGAGAGGGTATGACTCGTTGTGAGTCATACCCTCTCTGCTCTGGAACTATCTATTTCCCGACAGACAATCATGAGAAAATCTCACCACAATAAATGAAAACTGGATACTAGCTATACGTTATGTAGTGGTATACTTAAGGTGCCGAATAAGATCGGAAGGGGATTGGTGCTTACAAGCCCGTCCGACAGACTGATTTTCAGCTCCTTAGGTGTACCACTTTTTGTTTCCATCGGGTTTTGATGAGGACGCAGGACAGCCAACAATTAAGCAAGGAGCTGCATCGGCTTATGCGAAGGAGGTTTGCTTTATGGAAGTATTGTATAAGCGGTGTTGTGGGATTGACATTCATAAAAATATGATGGTAGCCTGTATTTTTACGAGTGTCAGAAAAAAAGAAATCCGTCAGTTTTCAACAATGACGGAAGATATTCTCCAATTAGTTTCGTGGCTGAAAGAAACAGATTGTGAGATGGCTGCCATGGAAAGTACGGGCTCTTATTGGAAACCTGTATATAATATATTTGAAGAAGAACAGATACCGATCATGGTTGTGAATGCGCAGCATATCAAAGGAGTTCCCGGACGTAAGACGGATGTAAAAGATGCAGAGTGGATTGCCGATCTGGTACGCCATGGATTAGTAAAAGCAAGTTACATACCAAATAGGGATCAAAGAGAACTGCGAGAAATAACCCGTTACCGCCAGGAGGTAATTGAAGAACGTGCTCGTGAATTAAATCGAATCCAGGCTGTGTTAGAAGGCTGCAATGTTAAATTGAGCAGTGTAATTACCGATATCAGCGGAAAAAGCGGTATGACAATTTTAAAGGCAATTGTATCTGGAGAAACAGATCCGGTTGTTTTAAGTGAACTTGCTGAAGGAAGAGCCAGAGATAAAATTCCAGAAATGCAGAAATCCCTACAAGGACGGATATCAGAACATCAGCAAAAAATGTTGAAACATCAACTTGGGCATATTGAAAGCCTGACCGCTTTAATTATGGATTTAGATGCAGATATTAAAAAAAAACAGAATCCATAAATTGGGCAATCGAAGCTTTGGATGATATGCCTGGGATTGGAAGAAAAAGTGCAGAACGAATTTTAGCGGAAACTGGTGTGGAAATGGAGCACTTTCAAAATGAATCCCGTTTCAGCTCATGGGCGGGGCTTGTGCCTGAGTGTAAGGAAAGCGCCGGAAAAAAGATGAGTACACGAATACGGAAAGGAAATAAATATTTGAAAGCAACGCTGGTGGAATGTGCTCGTGCTGGAATACGAAACAAGCAAAGTTATCTCTACTCCCGTTATCAAAGAATTGCCGCGCGCAGAGGTGGGAAAAGGGCTTTAATTGCAGTAGCCCATACCATGTTAATCGCGATCTATCATATACTAAAAGAGAAAGTTCCTTATCATGACCTTGGAGCGGACTACTACTCCGTTATCAATCAAGAAAAGATAATCAATAGGAATATTCGTACATTAGAAAAGTTAGGGGTAAATGTAATGATTCAGCCGAAATGAATCTCTTTAACTGTATAATTAAGAGAAGGAAATAAGCCCGCCAAAAGGCGAGCTTATTTAGAATACTTGTTTATAGGTTATCGCTGAACTACGTTTTCAGGACAGCTCCTTATTTTGGTTCTTCCAGATCTTCAAAAAATGCATCGAAGGAACAGTTATATAATTTTTTTAATTCTAATAGTACACTGATTTTTACATTGAGCTCTCCATTCTCATATTTGGCGTAAGTTGTGCGACCAATGTCACAGCCATTTCGCTGGAGTATGGCACATAACTTTTCCTGGGAGATTCCGTATTTGTTGCGGAGCTTCTGAAGGTTTGGACCAATGCTGATATCACATCTTAGTTTTTGTTCCATAAACATCCCCCCCCTTTTTGACCAGTATAGGTGTCAACGTTGATGTTTCTATTTTATGAAAAAAGAAAAATTATATTGTCCGTTATACTGGTCAAAGCAAAGAAAAAGTGATATAGTAATAAAAAATGTGGGAGGGATACAGATAAGTTATTTTACCTGTATATGGAAATGAAAAATGAAATTTGAAGCATTTTATAAGGAAGCATATGATGCAGAAATGGAAGAGCTATTTTCTGATAATGCATCAGAAACAGAAAATAAGCCATCAAAGGATTCCTGTGATTTGTTAATGAAAAAAGCAAATCTGGAATTTTCTCAGTATAAGTTAGTGAAAAGTGAAAAATGTTATGATTATTTGCTGGCAAATCTTTATCCAAAAGCTGCTGAGATTGCAAAGATGCAGGGCGGAAATCTGACATTAGACATTGATGAAGAGAGGCACACAGGAAAACTGGAATACTGGGGAGCTTTTTTGATGAGTACATCGGGAGACACACTTCTAAAGAATTTTCTTGTATCTGCAATGACAATGACAGATCAGTTTTCATTTGAGGTAAAAGACTCTCTTTTACATTTGGAGTTTTTCTTTGAATTATATAATCAGGTAAAGATGAAAGATTATTCCAAGGAGATTGAACAGCTGGGACTAAAAATCAAGGAGTTAAATACACGGTAGTGTTTTGCTATCCAAATGAAGCTATAATGCAACCGTTATGAAATTGACATATGATATCTTAACGAATAGAATAATACTATAAAGTTCTGTGCATGCGGAACCTGGTGCATGAGAGAGCCAGGAACTTTATGAAAGTATGAAAAGACAGCCATTAGAAAAGTGGTTGTCTTTTTTTTCGCCCGGATTGCACAGAAGGACCTTGTAAGAAGCTGATCTTCCGGAGTTTGGTTGAAGGGAGGAAATCTATGGAAAAACAGAAAGTAAAAGATGAAATTGCTGCATGTTTTGGAAAGAAAAACTGGCTTGTAAAAGTACTACCAATTGCATATTGTGCTATAGGTGTACTTCTTATGACCGCAGTACCTGTGTATGCAGATGATATTTTTGCAACTGCGAAAAACGCGATGCAGACGGTTTATACGGATGTAGCTGGAATTGCAACTGTGGCGGCGGTGGTTTGTGCGGCAGTATGCCTTTTTTTAATGAATTTTAGCAAATCTGGACGAACTGTGGATGAATCCAGATCCTGGTTAAAAAGGATTGTTATCTGCTGGGCGGCACTTATGACATTGGGTGCGATTGTAACGTATCTGGAAAAGATTATTCCACAAAGCATGTTTACGGGATGATCTGAAGAAAAGAAAAAGCCGGAGCTCTCCCGGCATAAAAGGAGGGTATCTATAATAGATATGAATGAAACATGAGCTGGCTGCTGGATCTTCTGGTAGATGCAGTCAAAGAAATGGTATCTCAGTTTATCATTGATATGATGGGACTGATTACGGATGTATTTACAGATTTACTATCCTGTAACCTCTCCCTGTTTGAAGAACTGTTTTCTGTAGTAGGAAGTTTGTACCAGAATGTGATCGTCCCTATGGGAATTGCGCTGTTGCTTATGATTCTAATCTGGCAGCTGTTCAAATCCATGTTCGGGAAGGTTGGAATAAATGCAGAAGAACCAATCGAGTTAATTGGACGTTCTTCCATCTGCTTGTTCTTTGTGGTTGCCTCAAAGCCTGTTATTAATTACATATTGAAAATTGCGGGAACCCCATATCAATGGGTGATTGGAACTGACATCAAGGTGCAAAGTTTTTCGGAGTATGTAACTGCCTTAGAGGGGATTACAGCACCGCTTGGGCTTGGAACAATCAGCATAGCAATCTTAATGCTCATTATGCAGTTTGTAGTTGCGTGGAATTATTTTAAAATGCTGTTTGTAATTGCGGAACGGTATGTCCTTCTGGGCGTGTTTTCTTATACAGCACCATTGGCATTTGCAACCGGTGGATCTAAGTCCACGAACAACATCCTTGCATCCTGGTCGAAAATGTTTGGTGGACAGGTAGTTCTGATCATCTTAAATGCCTGGTGTTTAAAGATGTTTTTGTCTGGTTATGGAAATATGATGGCAAGCGGTTATGGTTTCACGAAGTTTTTTGTAGCAACTTTGTGTCTGGTGGGCTTTTGTAAAATTACATTCAAGCTGGATTCTTATATGGCGGCGTTAGGTGTGAATCTTGGACGGCCTTCCCCTGGCATGGGAGCACTTGGAGCAGCTATGGCGGCACAGCGTATTTTTTCACAGGCAGGAAGGGTATTTTCTGGAACGGATGGAAGTGGAAACGGTACAGGAAGATCTACGAACATGGGAAACACAGACCCCACAAATGGCTTTACCGGACCGGCGGGGCCTATCCCTATGAATCCCTCTGGTGGAAATGAAGTGGATATCGAATCTTTGTTTTGGGGTGGGGATTTTGATACGGAATATCCAGAAAAGCATGGGAATGCTGCTGGAAGTGTCAAGAGTGTGAATCATTCAAATACTGCTTCAGCAAATGTGCTGGACGAACTGGGAATTCATGCAAATGGAACGGAGTCTTCTGGTACATCTTATGTGTCTGGGACAGCCGCAACTGCTGTAACATCTGCAAGTGAAATTGAACCTGGGATGGAATCCGATGATTTCGTAGAACCGGAAGGGACTGTAATGGATCTGAATACGGGAAGCTTACCAGAATATCAGGAAGCTTCAGGCAGAGAGGCTGTTTCTTCAGAAGGTGTTACTACAAACGAAACTATGGAAGATGGATTCTCCGAAACATTATCAAGTGTAAATGGACTGGGTGAAATGGAGAATCCAGGAGAACCTGATTTCCCGGATGGAAAAACCACAGCCCGGAGTGATTCTATGTCTTTTGAAGCGCAGCCATTTGAAGGAGCATCTGCATTTAGCAGTGATAATGGCATTATGGCAGAACTTGGTGAATATCCAGCTTCGGAGACAGGCATGGGGACTTCGGATTATGCAATGGAAACGGATCTTGGAGGAGGCATTGGTAACAAAAGGCAGGAAGAAGGCAGAAATATTCCTTCTGATGGAAAAGGAGAACGATCTTATTCTGCCAGTGGTTTTGAAGCGGATGTATCTGGCCACTTAAATAGCAAGTATTTAGGTTCAGATAAAAATACTGCTGGTGAAAACGGATTTTCTTTTGATTCCAGAGCGGATTTTGGAATCCTGGACGCTGTGTCTGGAAATGAGAGTGTTCATGCAAGTCCAGATACGGAGGTAAGCTGCGCGAATAGTTTTTCAGAAGAGGTTGGAAATGCTTCTGGTAACGTGTCGGATGTTCCCAAAATGGAAACGCCTACATATTCGGATTCTGGTATTTCCGGGAATATAGAAAGTGAGCAGCAGGTTACAAACATGGGAGAGTCTTCTGCACAATCAGCAGAATCTGGTGACCTTGGAAATTATTCTACAACTGGAGATTTCGCTATAGACGGTTTAAATGGCATAAATGAACCTGAAGAAAGTTATATTCAGGAACCAGACGAATACCTGGAACAGGATAATCTGGATCCAATCGAAGAGGCAAATGACAGCTTTACACTTTCAGAGGAAATAAATGGTATGGAAGAAATCCAGACGGAGGATGCACAAATGCCTATGAATATGGAACTGCTACGCAATCCTCATAGAATCCTGGAAATTCCAAAATCAAGAAGTGAGTTAAGAGGACAGAAACAGGGTACCAGAGATACCGGAAGCTTGGAGGATTAAGCTATGGATGACGAAAGACAAGAGAGTTCCCCTCTTGATGAGGGGAGTGAAATGATCGCTCATTCGGCACAGGCTGCTTATGCGGTATCGGCAGCTGTAAAAGCTGGTGGAACTGCTTCTGGTGTGGCAGCCGGGACTGCTATGGCAGGGCCGCTTGGAACATTAGTAGGAACCTTGGCTGGCAGCAAAACAGTTTGGAAGGTGTTTGGTGCTATATTTCTATTTCTTTTTTTGTGGATGTTTATTATTGCAAACATGATCGGAATTATATTCAACTATCTGGGGTTTGCAACCGCGGATTCCTATGCAAATGAGGCACAGTCCAACCAGCTTGCAAATATCAGGAACAGAGCGGAGCAAATTCTGCAAAACGCAGATTATCAGAATGAGATTTTGCAGATCATAGGACAGCAGAGGGATTTACATTTGCAGGAAATCCAGGCAGACCAGATGAAAAAATATGCGCATGCTACTTTGGTTGTGGTGGATGAGTTTGAGACAAAACTAAAAAGAAGCTTATCCTATTATCTGTCTGTTATGCTCATGGATAAATGCGACAACAGCACCATATCTTCTTTCCTTGGATATTCAAATGTTCTGGGACTTGATATGGACACCAACCTTTCCAGCCCTTATGATGCCTATTTTCAGGAAGCTGCCAGGACCTATAATGTGCCAGTGGCGCTGCTTCTTGCAATCTGTAAAACGGAGTCTGATTTTAATCCGAATGTGGTATCAGGTGCTGGGGCAATAGGCTTAATGCAGCTTATGCCGGAAACGGCGGCTTCCCTTGGAGTATCCAATCCTTATGATCCGTACCAGAATATTATGGGCGGCGCCAAATTCATCAGCCAGCTGGTAGAGCAATTTAAAGGCTATTCCAATGGCTTAGAGCTTGCAGTCGCTGGATATAATGCAGGACCTTATGCAGTTATCAAATATGGTTATCAAGTACCGCCATATTCCGAAACCCAGGCCTATGTCAAGAAAGTGTTAGGGCTTGTCGAGATTCACGATAGTACATCCGGTACTTCCACAGAAATAAAAACAGATCAGGAGTCCCTGGAGAAATCATATCAGGTGTTAAAGGAGGCTGTCGCACAAAATGTGGACAGCTTTTTTTCGTGGACTGTAACAGATGAATGGGAAGGCCAAATGGAACAGAAAGTCTACTGTCTGGATGTGAATGGAAGCCGGGCAGAAACAGATGAACAGACTTATCGGCAGGTCCTGGAGCAGGGAGGCAATGTCTGGGAAGAAAAGAGGACAGTAACGACAAAGGTTGTAGAGTACACTCTGGCATTGATCTTGAACACACAGCTGACAGGAAGCAGCGGCTATCAATATAAATATGTGACAAATGAAAGCACATTCAATTTTGTATTAAAGCTGTTGGAATACCTGCAAGGCGGTGTAGAAGCTGTCAAAAATGCCCTTTACAATGTCTTTCACTGGACGGACTTTCTGACTGGCGGAACCAGTGGGAGTGATACCTATATCGGTAATATTGACGCGACCGGGGATATTATTACCTATGACACGGTGGGAAAGGGTGTCAAAAAAGTTGTGTACTATAACCAGGGAGAAGATCCCTGGGCTACCATGTCTTATGGAGCCAGTACGATCAAAGCCTCTGGATGCGGTCCAACATCCCTTGCTATTGTAATTTCAACCTTAACCGGGCAGACGGTGACTCCGGAGATGACCTGCGCGTTTTCCATTGCAAACGGGGAATATATCTATGGGCTTGGAACATGTCATTCCTTTCCGATGAATGCAGCCCATCACTGGGGACTTAACTGTGAAAGAGTGGGAAAAGACCGAATGGGAGATGTTGTAAATGCCTTGAAAGACGGAAAAATGGTGGTGGAAATTTGTGAGGCCTACACCATCACGGGTAGTGGAAGCGGGCATTTTATTGTTCTGACGGGTGTTACCAAAGATGGCTATATCACCATTGCCGATTGTGCCAGCAGGGAACGTACTGGAAAAGTGTACAGCGTGGAAACGATTGCTTCTTACGGCCGTGACCTGGCAGATGGAGCCTTTTGGATCATTGGGAAATGAGAGGTTTGAGTATGGACGGACACTTGAAATATGGATTGCTTATGGGCCTATATTCTTCTGCATTACTGGCAATGCCAACTACGGTACTTGCAAACACTGACACGCAGAATGCTACAGATCTTCCACAGATTGTATCCTGGGATGGCGGACATGGATATCTGGAAAGTGGAGAAATGCTTCGGAATGACTGGGGCTATGATACCGTCAATCCAGCTGGAAAATATGTGCTCTTTGATGAAGAGGGCGCTATCCTTAGACGCTCGGAATCCATGGAAGCAGGGTTGGAGGATAATTATACAGGTACCGAACAGGTTCCTGCCGTCATTGCATTTCGGGCACAGGTTTTTGATGGATTTACCGGTACGATAGAGGTTGCTTTAGAAGAACAAAATGGGATAATCCAAACTGTATTCCTAAATGCGGACAACTTCTATGAGTGGAATCTGTCCACTGGAAGTGGAACTTATCGGATTCAGTCTGTAAGTGCAACAGCAGGAGATCTGTCTTATGTAACAGAGTTTTCGAATATGTATCTGAATCTTCCAGAAGAAGGTCTCCTGGTGCAAAAGATTACAGTAACAGAAGTCGTTATAGAGAAAATCCCTGCAGCAGGGGAAGAATCTCAGGCTGCAGAGAAAAATGAAAATCCTATTGATGAAATGAATGTGCTTCCGGAGAAAGGACAGGAAGAGGAGACAGAGGGAATTTTAGAAAATCAAGCACAGGAGGTGAATATCGTGGATGCAGTAAAACAGAAGAATCTATTTATACTGCTCGGCGTAGGGGTGGCTCTAATTGCCGCAATCGGTGGCCTGATATGGTCTAAAAAGAGATAACAGGAAAGGAGCTTCACAAAAAATGACACAAAATGACCATTCAGACGTATATATCATTCCACCTAATTTTGTAAGAGATGGAACTTTGTTCTCTGGAAGGGCAGAAGCCCGAAATGTGGTAGAAGCAGCATTTTTGGCACTCGTTGGAATCCGCTTTTTAGTATTTTTAAATCTTGGAATAAAAGGGAAGATTTATGTCGGGATCATCCTGATTCTGCCGCTTGTGATATTGGCAGTAATCGGTGTCCAGGGCGAAAGTCTTTCCTCTTTTCTTATTCAGCTGTTTTCGTATATGGTGAAAAGGCGTGTTTTAACTGCACCAAGCGGTCAGTACCGTTTGAAACGAAACCGCCGTATCCGGAAACAGCAGAAGAAACGCTGCAGACGGGAACATAAAAAGAGAAAAAAGGAGGGTGGCAGAGATCGGAAGCGAAGTCGAAGAACTGAAGAGAAAACTGAAGGAGGCGAAGAAATCCGAGAAACTCGAAAAAAGGGAAAAACGGCAGCAGGAGCGTGAGCGAAAGAATACTGCCAGACTTCAAAAACGCCAGGATGTGCAGGAAGAAAAACTTCGGAAAAAAGAAGACAGATTACAGGCGCAAAAAGAAAAACGGGAAGCTGTCGCCCGGTTCCATGAACAGGAAGCAGAAGAACGCAGCCTCCGGAAAAATCTGGCTGTGCAGACAGAGGAAGAAACTGTAAAGGAAAAACAGCCTATTCCGGTGAAAGATACAGAACCGGTAGAAACAAAAGGCAGGGAAGAGAACGCCGGTGACCTGGATATTCTTCCAGTGACCTGGGCTTCGTCCTATTTGCCAATCAGTCAGATAAAAAATGGAGTGATTCAAACAAAAGATGAAAGGTACATTAAAATCATTGAGATTTTACCTATTAATTTTCTGTTGCGGTCGGCACCTGAGAAAAGAAATATCATCTATTCTTTTGCCTCGTATCTGAAAATTGCACCGCCCAATTTACAGTTCAAGATTTTATCCAAAAAGGCGGATATCAAGGATTACATAGAGAAGATACGAAGAGAAGCAGAACAGGAACCAGATGAACGATGTAGAATCTTACAGGAAGATTATGCAAAGCTCCTGACACAGCTGGGAACCAGGGAAGCCATCACACGGCGTTTCTTTCTCATTTTTGAATATCCGTTAAGCGGAACCAAATCTGTAAATGAAAGAGATATGTTTTTATACTTGCAATCGGCGGTACAGACTGCGAAGAAATATCTTGCCATGTGCGGAAATGTGGTCCTGGAGCATAAAAACGAAACCCGGTTTTGTGTGGAAGTGTTTTATCAGCTTTTAAATCGGGATACGAGCCTTAAAACAACGCTGGATGAGCGGATTGAAAAAGTACGGAATCATTATATTCTGGAAAATGGGAAAGAAAGTGTGGCAAAAATTCCGGTGACAGAGCTGATTGCACCAGATTCTTTGAATTTTAAAAGCTATAAATATGTGATTCTGGATGGCATTTATCATGCCTACCTCTATATTCCATCTGGCAGATATCGTTCCAGGGTGCCTGCTGGATGGCTTTCCCTTCTCATTAACGCTGGTGAGGGAATTGATATAGATTTGTTTTTCTTTCGCCAGGATAAAAATAAAAGCATGGAGCGGATCGGGCGGCGGATCCGTTTGAACCGCTCAAAAATAAAAGATACCTTTGATTCCAACAGTGATTTTGACAGTTTAAGTGAATCCATTCAGGCAGGTTATTACCTGAAACGTGGACTCTCTGGAAGCGAAGAATTTTACTATATGAGCACCTTAATTACCGTTACAGGGCATAGTGCGCGGGAAGTTGAATGGCGCTCAAAAGAGATGATAAAGCTCTTAAATTCGCAGGATATCGGGGTATCCAAGTGTCTATTCGGGGAAGAACAGGGATTTTTGTCCTCTCTTCCCCTGTTGTGCCTGGATAAGAAAATCTATGAAAGATCCAAACGAAATGTTCTAACATCAGGAGCTGCGGCCTGCTATCCATTTACTGCCTATGAAATGTCGGATAAAGATGGTATTTTGATGGGCGTGAATAAGGCAAACAGTTCCCTTGTTCTGGTGGATATTTTCAATACGTCTGTTTATAAAAATGCCAATATGGTTATTTTCGGGACTTCCGGTTCTGGCAAGACCTTCACCATGCAGCTTATGGCACTTCGTATGAGAAGAAAAAATATCCAGGTATTTATTATCGCCCCGGATAAGGGACACGAATTTGCCAGGGCCTGCAACAACATTGGTGGCACATTCATTCAGATTTCGCCAGCATCTTCCAATTGTATCAACGTTATGGAAATTAGGAAGTCTGATAAAGCAACCAGCGAGCTGTTGGATGGATATGTTTCGGAACGTTCAGAACTAGCTGTGAAGATCCAAAGCCTGCATATCTTTTTCAGCCTTCTGGTACCAGATATGACGCATGAGGAAAAGCAGCTTCTTGATGAGGCTATGGTGCTCTGTTACCAGGAAAAGGGAATCATCCATGATAACCAGAGTCTGTTTGATCCGACAAAGCCAGGGGGTTATAGAAAAATGCCAATCCTGGGAGATTTACACGAAGTCCTTCTTCGAAAGGAAGAGTGTAAGCGGCTTGCCAATATCTTAAACCGTCTGGTGAACGGTTCCGCAGCCAGCTTTAACCAGCAGACGAATGTGGATCTGAATAATAAATATGTGGTGCTTGACATTTCTGAATTATCAGGAGATCTGCTGATTGGAATGTTTGTAGCACTTGATTACGTATGGTCTCGGACGAAGGAAGACCGAACCAGAGAAAAAGCAATCTTCATTGATGAAGCCTGGAAGCTGTTGTCCTCTAATGAACTTGCAGCTGACTATATCCAGGAAATCTACAAAACCATTCGTGCTTATGGTGGAGCTGCAATCAGTGCCTCACAGGATCTTGTTGATTACTATGAGTTGAACGGAGGCAAGATTGGAAGAGGAATCTTAAGCAACGCGAAAACCAAAATCATTTTAAACCTGGAGGTGGCAGAGGCAGAGCTGATACAAAAGGAACTGGATTTATCAGAAGCGGAGTTTAATTCTATTGTTCACTTTGAGAGAGGTTGTGGACTTATTTCAACAAATAGCAATAACCTGGTTGTAGAGTTTAAGGCAAGTCAGTTAGAAAAGGATCTGATCACAACAGACCGGAAAGACCTGCAGAAATTAAAAGGCAAAATTCAAAAGTATGGGGAATCCGCTTATGGGAACACGGAATGACACATAAAGGACGTATAGAAAACGTATTGAATACAGCATTCATGACGTATTCGTGTTTGAAAAAAACAGTAAATGTTATTAATGACGTATAGAAAGACACTTATAAGACGTATTATCACAAAAAATGTGAATGTTGTTATAAATGACGTAAAGAAAACGTCCTTTATGCGTCATAGAGATAATTGAAAAGATTGGCTGGAGGTATTAAAAAATGGAGAATAAACAAAGACCTGTCATTGCTGAAACCAGAGAGCTTGTGCAGAAATACCATGTTTTGGAAAAGGCACAGATTTATGCTTATTTTGCATTAGATGGCAGGGATCATTTTGTTGGAAAAGCATTTAAGGCGTTGGAAAAAGAGCGGCAGGTTTTCATTCATCCAGAACTGGAAGTGGTGGCAGCAAGTGAGGAAGCAATTGCTGCTAAGGATCTGGGAACTATGAAGGCTGTCTGGGTACTGGTTGATGTGATGAAAAAGAAACAAGTGGAAGAACACTTTCCTGCTTCGAAGGAAGAGTATCCGGTACGGATCGTATTCTACGGAGAGGGAGAAATCTTTGATATTTTGTATATTTCAGAGGCGGAAGTTACGGTGGTAAACAATCTGTTTTCGCGGAAAAAAATTGACAGTTGCGGACATATTATTGTAGTCGAAAATCCCGATTATATATCGGCTATTCACATAGCGGATGTGATTGGGTATTGTGTTGTGAAAGAAGGTGGGGAAGTCGAGTATTACCAATATAGTCAAGGCGGATCAGAAGAATAGTACTGAGCCGTTTGGAAAAATTAAGGACCAGCTGGATGAGACTCAGGCTTTAAGCTGGCGGATGGAGCAATATATGGCGGAGTCGCGGAATGTTCTTACTTCGTGTGTCCGTTTAAAATCGGAACTTCAATATGATTATTTCACGGAGTTAGTCCTGGAAGCCGCAAAAACATCTGAAAAATTAACCGATAAGCTTCGAAGGCTTACCTTAGAAGTGACAGTTAACCCAGTTCAATACGAAAACTACAAGGCGGAGCTTGTGACCATTCATGGAATCGAGGTGGAATTTTCTGAGGGAATCCTAAAGGTGGCATTGCCACTTCTGGTGCCCCATAGAAAAGATTTTTACACGGATTTTTTATACAAGCCACTGCATACAGCACTTCAGAACTGGTGCTTGGAACGGGTAAAAAAGGCGCTGGAAATCCCATTTTTCGAAGAATGCCTTGTCTGTTTTGTGCATGTTTATAATAAAAATCTGCCTTTGGTAGGGCGTGTTCGGGATCACGATAACATTGAGGAAAAACATGTACTGGACATTGTTTCCAGTTTCTGTATGAAGTCAGATAGTGGTTTTTATGTGGATACTTTTCATACAACCAGGCTTGGAATGGAAGATGGCACATTATTATATGTGATGGAGGCTAAGAAATTTCCAGGCTGGATCCGTGAAAACAGCCAGCTTTTGGATATCGAAAAAGAAGCACTTTAAGATCAGAAAAATTCGATATATAGAATAGGCATTTAAGTGTTTGAAGAATAAGGCATTTTGGGATATGAGAATCCAGAAAAGATACCCAAGTATTCAACATATAGGGTACAGATTCTTATTGATTTTGAGTGGGAGGTGGAAATGAAAAAGGAGGATGTGTTGTTAAGACTGATTGCGATATCAGGGGAATTGCCAGCAGGCCTGGTAGGAGAAATTGTAGAATCAGAATCTTATGCAGCAGCTCTTATTACCAGGCTGAAAAAGGAAAATTATATCTCTGTGAGAAATGCAGGCGGATATAAGGGGTATGTGTTAAGGAGGAAAGGGAAAAGGTATCTTCTGGAGAGGTATGAAGATGACCTTTCCTTTTTTCTTTCTGGATCTGCACAGACCAATCATGTGAAAAGTGAACCGGAAAAGAGGCTGCGGCTTTATCGGATGAGCGAGGTATGGGTCTTTCTTTGGAAGATGGGTATTGAGATTTTTCAAAGCCAGAAGCCAGATCTTGGAAATGGGTTTGAAAAAAGTGGGAAAAAAGCAGTGTATTATGGCAGTCTGGAATACAAAGAGAGCGCAGAAGCAATCAAGGGTTCCAGAGCCTGCGGCGTGCTACTTACCGGGGATACAGCTTATGTCGTTTACAACACCATGGCAAAAAGAATGAAATGGGCGCAAAAGATGGAAATGGCAATGCGTACCTGGACCGAACGTATGCTGTTAATTGGTGGAGGATTACGACAGGCTGATTCGCTTATCTTGGGAAATACTATGGATTTCCTTCTTGAACTTTTAAATAGTGATGGCGGTGTTCGCAAAAATCTATATCAGGTAGATGATGTGTACGAACACTATTATTACATCCCGCGGACAGATAACGCAAAGGTTCAGATGGAGCTTCTATTAACTTCCTGGAAACGGGAGAAGATAAAAAATCTGTTAGCAACATTAGTAAAGTATCCAAGGCGTAAACAATACGCCTTAAGCGAGGGCTTTGATAAGGACATGCAGCTAATCTATTTCTGTCATGAATTGGATATGCGTCATTTGTGCCGCATAAAGCAGGAAATTGGCTGGAAGCAGAAAGGAACAATCATCTGCTTAGATTACCAGGCGAATGTGCTCAGAGCATATTTTGGAGAGGGGGTGAGGGTTCGTGAGCTGAATACAGATAAAATCATGGAATATCTGACTAAGGGCAGGGACGAATAAGCCCACAGTCTAAGTCAGGAGGTGTCTATGAGTAATCTATTTGACACTGGAAGTGAAACAGTAAACAGGATGTGCCGCCTGCAGTTTACGGGAAATGTCATTCCGTCCACCTGGTATCACACAATTAAAAAAGAAACCGGAAAACCAAACTTAAATGCGATTATTATTCTGGCGGACATTGTGTACTGGTATCGGCCTGTGGAAATCCGGGATGAGGCAACCGGGCAGTTGTGCGGATTCAAAAAGAAATTCCAGGCTGACATTCTACAGAGAAACTATCAGCAGTTGGCGGATCAGTTTGGTATCACGAAACGAGATGCGGTGAACGCTATCGTTGAACTGGAAAAGCTAGGAGTGGTAACAAGGGTATTTCGGACAGTCAACATCAAAGGGCAACTTTACTCCAATGTCATGTTCCTAAATCTGGATGTAGATGTATTAATTCAATTAACCTATCCGGAAACGTTGGAAAATGCATTCATAGGGATACCAGATACCCCCTATCACTCATTTGGGGGACAGCCCCCACCGAAAAAAGTGACAGGGGTCACTAATATAAGTGAGAGGGTATCCCCGAAAAAAGTGACAGCTGTCCCCGATTTGGGGGAGACATATACAAAGAATACATACAAAGACTTTAACAAAGATTTCTCCCTCTCTTCATATCGGGAAGTGGAAGATCAGATAAAACGGCAGATTGAGTATGAAAACCTGATATTGGATCATCCACATGATGACAGGGTAGGGGAAATATTGGGATTGATTGTGGATGTGATGACTTCATCCGCAGAGATAATCCGGGTGAACCGGGAAGAGAAGCCAGCAAATGTGGTAAAAGCCCAATTTGCCAAATTAACAAAAGAGCATGTGGATTTTGTTTTATTCAGAATGGATTCCAATACCACAAAGGCCAGGAATATCCGGGCGGTCCTTCTTACAGCACTATATAATGCTGTCAACACAATGAGCAGCTATTACGATAACCTATATCAATATCACATAGTAGAAGAAATGAGAGGTGATGAAAGGAAAAAGGATGTTTAAAAAATTTGATAAATGGAAGTTGATTCTTGTAATCATTGGGGCAGTATTGTTAGCAGGATACATGGGAGGATTTTTATACATTCTTCTTGGAGATGCAAATGTTGACCTTAACCCTATTCACTGTATGGCGGCAGGATGGACCAGCACCGGGGGCAGGATGTGGATCCTGTTCTCGGTTCTGGTACTTTTCTTTCTTACGGCACTCGTGATTTATCGTGGCAGTGAAAACCCATTACAGGATGAGCGTGGTTTTGAGTTGTCCGATCAGGGTACTTACGGAACTGCTGGCTTTATGAAAGAAGGGGAACAGGCAGAGATATTAAGGGCTGATAAAACAATAGACGGAGTAAATGGAATCATATTTGGCAGGGAGCTTGGAACAGGAAAGGTTCTAAGCCTTCCTGTAGATTCCAGGCTAAACCGGAACATTGCTGTCTGCGGCTCCCAGGGTTCTATGAAATCCAGGGCATTTGCAAGAGTCATGGCATTACAGTGCGTGCGCCGTGGGGAGAGCATGTACATTACGGATCCCAAATCCGAACTTTATGAGGACTTATGTGCGTATCTGAAAGATTCAGGATATGTGGTAAAACAATTGAACTTGATTCAGCTGACGCATTCGGATGCCTGGAACTGTTTGGCAGAAATTGATGAGGGAGAGCTGATCGATGTATTTTGTGATGTGGTAATTCGTAACACCACAGACAAATTTGATCATTTTTACGATAATGTGGAGATGGATTTATTAAAAGCTCTTTGCCTGTATGTGTATGAGGAATATCCGCCAGAGCAGCGTACCTTTGCGGAGGCCTATAAACTCTTGCTCAATAAAAGTGTCGATATGCTGGATTCGATTTTTGAAAGACTGCCAACGAACCATCCAGCAAAAGGGCCATATCAGCTCTTTGCAAAAGCGGAAAAGGTAAAAGGAAATGCGGTGCTTGGTCTTGGAACCAGGTTACAGATTTTGCAAAATAAACTGGTACAACAAATCACCAGTCATACGGATATCGATCTTTCACTTCCAGGAAAAGAAAAGTGTGCATATTTTTGTATCACATCCGATCAGGATTCTACGTTTGATATGTTGGCAACTCTTTTCACCTCATTTCTAATCATCAAATTGGTTCGTCTGGCTGATCGGACTGAAGAGCGCGTGCTGCCGGTTCCAGTAAGTTTCATCCTTGATGAGTTCCCCAACATCGGCGTGGTTCCTGACTTCAAAAAGAAGCTTGCAACAGCCAGATCCAGGCGAATTGGCATGAGTATCTTGTTCCAGAACATTCCACAGCTTCAGAACCGTTACCCGGACAATCAGTGGGAGGAAATTCTTGGAGGCTGTGATTTCTCCATTTTTCTTGGCTGTAATGACATGACAACCGCAACCTATTATAGTGACCGGACTGGAGAGATTACGGTGTCAGTAGCTTCTATCAGGAAAAACTATTATACCATACGTGCCACTGACTATGTACCGGAATATTCAGAGTCAAGATCCCTTGGAAAAAGGCAGCTCCTTCTTCCAGATGAGGTGCTTCGCTATCCACTAAACCAGGGAATCTTGATTATTCGTGGCCACAATGTGTTGAAGTTCCAGAAATTAGACTATACCGAACATGAAGATGCAAAGAAGCTCCGTCTGGAAAAAGTTGTGGAACACGTCCCAGAGTGGTACAAAGAATGGGAAAAGGAAAAAACACAGGAACAGCCTTTTTCATATATGGGGCAGGAAGATGATGTATCTACTCAACCTCAGTCAGAAGGTAGTATAAGTGAGACCTGGGAAGAACCTGTTGCACTTGATACAAAGCCCAAAAGAAAACCAGGCAAAAAAACGAATCCTGTTCAAAGCGTAACACGAGTGGAAGATTTATTTACTGGGAGGGAGGTGAAGCCGGATGACAATTGATCTGGCACAGATCAAAGACAATTCCATGGTACGGTATGGTTTTAAGATCCTTCTCATGCGGGAATTTGATATCCACATAAACGAGACGGATGTTAGCAGACTCATAAAAGCGGCAGGATGTATTGAAATATATGATTCTTTAGAAGAATTTCTGGAAAAGAGCAGTTGGAAAAAAGATAATCCAGAGCTGTGCGAAAAGAAGTATTTATTGGATAATCATATTTGCAGGTATATCCAGGGGAAAGTCTGGTATTTTTCCAGGCTTCGGTACGAGAATCAAATGTAGGAAATACAAAGTTGGAATATCTTATAAAGCTATTGATTTTTATAATAAATCATGCTAATATAAAGAAACATAATTTAGTTTTCACTTTTTAATACTTAGGTCTACGGACCGAAAATTCAGGGCTATTTTGCAGAAGAGATTATTCGGATTTTGCAAATAGCTCTGAATTTTTTTATAAAAAAGGCAGCAAAAAAGGAGACTCCATAGAGGATAGAAGAGTCTCCTTTTTTGAGGTTCCTATTTTGGGACCAAAGGCCATACTTAAAGCAACAAATTGCAGCTGCAATTAGGGGCGCTGCTAAAAAACATTGTTCTTAAGTAGGAGAAAATGATGAAACAAATAATGAAAAAAAACTTTAAAAGAATATCATCTTTATAATAATTGAAAAATGAAAACAAGTCAATAGATTTTATGAAAATTATAAAAAAATCGAAAACCGGAACCAAAAATCAGAAAATTAAAACAAAATGCTTTAGGAAATATCGTGAGATCCTTTGAGCCAAAAATCTTGACACGGTTTCTCACACTCTCTATAATGAGGATATATTTCGGTTTAGAGTTATAGAAGTAAAGCGGGGGAAGTTTTTTGACAAAAGAGGCAATTTATCAGTATGTAAAAGAGCAATATGGAACAACACCGGAGCATCTTTGGAAGCGGGATCCTAAGTCAGCGGTGCTTCGGCATAAAAACGGAAAATGGTATGCAGTTTTTATGAATGTAGATAAGAATAAATTAGGAATTCCGGAAGAGGGAAGCGTAGACATTATGAATGTGAAATGCAATCCGGAGTTAAATGGGTTTATTGCACGAACCTATGGGATTAGGCCAGGGTACCACATGAATAAGGAGCATTGGATATCTGTAGTATTGGATGGCTCTGTTGGAGATGGTAAAACACTGGATTTTTTGGATATGAGTTATGATTTAATTGATACGGGAAGAAAATAATTTTTTTAAATACCCTTTAGGAATAGAAATAAACCTAAAGGGTATTTTCCTCTTAAGCGATGTACAAGGGAGGATGTATTATTCTTTATCTTAAGAGGGAAGCTTCCTGGTTGCAGTAAATACATCTATATTTTCCACTGGAGGACAGTTTGAAGATGTGCTCACAGTTTGCTTCCGTACTGGTAATGCAGCGGGGATTTTTGCATTTGATTACATTCTTTAACGTTTTTGGCGGAACAGGGTGGTATTTTTTTACCACTTTTCCATCACGGATCACGATCAGCGTGACACCCTCATTTAAGTAACCAAGGACTTCCAGACGCTCAGGCTCTGTAAGCCCCTCTATTTTAATCAGGTCTTTACAGCCGTATTTTTCACTTCTTACAGACTGCAAAAGGGCAACGGACTGTTTCTGGGAGTCCAGTTCCAGAAGCTTGTAAATATCCATTCCTTTTCCAGCCGGGATATGATCGATCACAATTCCGTTTTGGATAGATTCAATCTTTAACATTACAGCACCGTCCTTCCTGTCAGCGGATCCGGGATTTCAAGCAGAGCCATGATCAATGCCATACGGATATATTTTCCGTTCTGCACCTGGTCAAAATAAGCGGCTCTTGGATCCTGGTCCACGTCTGTGGCAATTTCGTCCACCCTTGGGAGAGGATGGAGAACCGGCATATCCGGCTGTGCCAGATTTAATTTTTCCCGGTTTAAAATATAGGTATCCTTTAACCGGACATAATCTTCCTCGTTAAAGAAACGTTCTTTCTGAACTCTTGTCATATAGAGCACGTCCAGCTTGGGAAGGGTTTCCTCCAGGCTGGTGACTTCTTTGTAAAAAGAATGGTTTGGCTTTAAGGTCTCTTCCATCACGTAATCCGGGATCTTAAGTTCCTCCGGGGAGATGAAGTAAAACTCGTTTCCAGGATGACGTACCAGGCTGTTTACCAGGGAATGTACGGTGCGTCCAAATTTCAGATCCCCGCAAAAGCCAACTGTCAGATGATCCAGATGACCTTTCCTCTGACGGATAGTCATAAGGTCAATCAGTGTCTGGGTTGGATGGTTATGACCGCCATCCCCGGCATTAATTACTGGCACTGTGGCATACATGGAGGCACGAAGGGGAGCGCCTTCCTTGGGATGCCGCATTGCAATGATATCTGCATAGCAGCTTACCACCCGGGCGGTATCAGCTACCGTTTCTCCTTTTGTGGCACTGGACTGCTCAGCACCAGCAAAGCCAAGGGCCTTTCCTCCAAGGCTTAGCATGGCAGATTCAAAGGAAAGACGTGTTCTGGTACTTGGCTCGTAAAAAAGAGTAGCAATCTTTTTCCCATTCGCCACATGGCTGTACACTTCCGGATTTTCTGCAATGCGGTCTGCCAGATCCAGAACTTTTGTAGTTTCTTCAAGGGTAAAATCAAGTGGATCGATCAAATGTCTCATAACCAGGCTCCTTTTGTTAAAAACTGATCCCGTCTGGCTCCGACGGAAATAAACTGGATCTCATGGTTCAAAAGCTGCTCCAGGATACGGATGTAGGCTTTGGCATTCTCCGGAAGCTCTTCATACGTCCGGCAGCCGGAAATATCGCATTCCCAGCCCGGGAGCATTTCTACTACAGGGACAAAGCTGTCCAGTTCATCCATAGGGTCAAAATCCATGGTCACAACACCGTCACGTTTGTAGCCTGTGATCACGGGAATCTCTTTCATGGAACTTAAGACATCCATTTTGGTAAGTGCGATCTGATCTGCATTCTGGCATTTTAATCCATAACGGCTGGCTACGGCATCAAACGGTCCCACCCTGCGGGGACGGCCTGTGGCAGCACCATATTCACCGCCCGCTTTTCGAAGCTCTTCTTCCCAGGCATCGGACATTGCCTTTTCTGCTACAAAAGGACCGGCACCAACACAGGTAGAATATGCTTTTAAAACGCCCACCACATGATCCAGGGATTTTCCCGGAATTCCGGCACCGATCGGGCCATAGGCAGAAATGGTAGAGGAACTTGAGGTATAGGGGAAAATACCATAATCAATATCCCTCATGGCGCCAAGCTGGGCTTCCAGCACTACCTTTTTGCCCTCTGACAGTGCCTGTTCCAGAAACTCACCCGTGTCTGCAATATAGGAGCCAAAGAGTTCTGCCTGTTCCTCACACCAGGTGAGAAGAGCAGGGTAAGACATTGGCTCCTGATGATAGCAGCCTGCAAGCTCCAGGTTTTTTGCCTCCAGCATGGTTTTTAATCTGGCTTTTACGGAATCCTCTTTTAAATGAAGCAGATCCCCAAGACGAAGGGTTTTCTTACGGTACTTGTCACTGTAGGCGTAGGCGATTCCACGGCGGGTAGAGCCAAAGGCGCTTCCGGTTTTTGCCAGCCGGTTTTCTTCTAACTCATCCTGTACCTTGTGCCATGGCATGGAGATCGTGGCACGCTTTGAAAGCTTCAGATGATCCGGTGTAACCCGGATTCCTTTTTTCTCTATTTCATGGATTTCCCGGGAAAGATGTTCCAGATCGACTACCATTCCGTCCCCGAGGACACATACCACACCTGGATGTAAGATACCAGATGGGAGAAGATTTAAGACAAATTTACCCTGGTCGGTGACCACTGTGTGACCTGCGTTGTTGCCGCCCTGGTAGCGGACTACCACATCTGCCTGCTCCGCTAAAAGATCGATCACACGGCCTTTTCCTTCATCGCCCCAGTTTATACCGGTTACTGCTGTAAGCATTTGTTCCTCCTTTGAAAACACGTTCCTGTTTCCCTTTTTTATTCGGGTACATAATACGCTTGACGTAGGAATAAGTAAAAACTATAATTGATATAATTGGAATAAATATATGATATGCCAAAAGAAAAGGAAAAATATTATGGACGTAAATTTCGAGTATTACAAGATCTTTTATTATGTGGCAAAATACCACAACTTTACCAAGGCCGCCCAGGCGTTAAACAACAGCCAGCCTAACATCACCCGGGCCATGAACTGTCTGGAACAGCAGCTGAATACCACTTTATTTATCCGTACTAACCGCGGTGTACAGCTTACCCCGGAAGGAGAGCGGCTTTATACCCATGTGCTTGGTGCAATGGAGCAGTTTCAGGCTGCAGAAGAGGAGCTGGCGGACAGCTCCGGGCTTTCCCACGGAAGTATAGCAATTGGCGCCAGCGAAACTGCCTTGAATATTTTCCTGCTTGATAAATTAAAAAATTTCCATATGACTTATCCGGGAATCCGGCTGAAGCTTTATAACCATTCCACCCCGGAAGCCATTGAATCCGTAAAAAGCGGAAAGATCGATTTTGCAGTAGTTTCCACTCCGGCAGAGGTGGATTCCCCATTGAAACAGATCATGCTCATGCCCTTCCAGGAGATTCTGGTTGGTGGTACCACTTTTACAGCGCTTGGAAGCCAGGAGCTTTCCCTTCGGGAGGTAAAGAACTATCCGCTGATTTCTCTTGGACGGGAAACTATGACCTATAAATTTTACAACAGTGTATTTTTATCCCATGGCCTGGATCTTTCCCCGGATACGGAAGCTGCCACTGCGGACCAGATCCTGCCGCTTGTAAAATGCGAGCTTGGCCTTGCCTTTTTGCCCCAGCCAATGGCAGCGCCCTCCCTTCTGAAAAAAGAAATCGTACAGATCCCACTAAAAGACGAAATCCCGGAGCGTCAGATCTGTCTGGTGTATGACAGCCAGCATCCTATGGGCGCTGCGGCAAGGGAATTAAAAAACACAATTGTAGCTGGGCGGGTTTAAAACCAGCGTATGGAGAAAATTTTAGTGAGTTGTAAAAAACTTGGAGGAGGTTTTCTATGGATTACATCAAAGAAGCAAAAAAACTTGGGTTTTCAAATGCGGCAATCATGGATACACAAAAACTTGTGTTCAAACCGGAATACCGAAAGTTTTGTGAAGAAAATCAGTGTGGATGTTACAACGTGAATCCCGCCTGTCCACCTGAATGCGGAACAGTAGAATCTATGAAACAAAGGGTATTCGCCTATGAAAAAGCGCTTATTCTCCAGACGATACAAAACAAGGATATGGACTACAAAATGGCGAAGCTTGCGCACAATAAACTCACCGAACAGCTGGCCTCTAAAATAATGGAATCTGGAAATACCGACCTGCTGATCATGTCCGCTGGTCCTTACAGGCACCATTCCTGCATGTCCGCCTACTGTGTTGATGCCCAGGAAATGGCAGATGCGGTGGGAATGATCTGCTGGGGGACCGATGATAAGATACGGTATTTTTCACAAATTTTATTTCATGGAAACTTGTAATGGAAAACACATACAACGGTCAATGATATGGCAGACATAAAAATATGATATGAAAGAGAAACCTTTCATCCTATTGCGGTATGACTATAACAATGCTATAATCCCTCCCGAAAAGAGACAAGTACAGCTCTCATCATGATCCAAACAGAAAAAGAGGCGTTTTAGTATGAAAACAGTTTTACCAAGAGAACAGGCTGTAGAAGATATTTTTTCCAAAATCCTGGCTTCCCCGGAGGCATCAAGAAGACTTCGTGAAGTGTTTTACCAGTATCTGGATGATGAACATATGCTGGTGGATGAGGATCCGGACCACTTTTTGCAGGTACTCTTTCACGCTTACCAGAACGGGGATGTAAGTGCCCTTCTTCTGGAATTGTGCGGAAAAAGTATGTTTGATCTGCTCCGCGAAGCCTATCTGATCCCAAGAAAATTCCATGGAAAGGCAGGAGAGAATCCGGTCCTTCTTACCAATGTGGAAGGGAAGCTTCTTAAAGATGTTGGAAAGATGGTTTCCGCCCATGACTATGGAAAATTTAAGGAAACCTTTGACCGGCATGAATGCGTACCAAGATCCAGACTTTATCTGGCAGATGGATATGACATTGTACGCTCTTACATGGATGGATTGGAAATTAAAGAGGAAAAAGAAGAGTGCCAGCGTGGGATTTTAATCCTCTATGCACTTCCGGATACCTGTAAGCTGGGGCTTACAGAAGCGCAGGCTTATGCGGTTGTATGGAAGACTTTCCAGGAGATCCAGCAGGCAGCACCCCGTGCAGTGGTCTTTTACGGACAGGAGACCGGTGTAAAAAAGGAAAATCCTGAGAAACCCTTTGATGAACTTGGCGTTCTGCTTCCCATCCATGAGTTTGAAAAGAAAATGCTCCAGCATATGGAGGAAATTGACGGGATCGTCCTTGCCTGCAGGGAGCGGATGATGGAACTAGCTGGAAATGACAGCCTGAAATTATAAAGGGACTTTTCGGAAGGAAGTGGGCTTATGCAGCCAGAAATGATCAGAAAAAATCACATGGACGTGGAGTGGCATGAATACACCGATGAAAATGGCCAAAATACTCCCGTTATAAATGCAAGCATCACCGAAAAGGCTTCCATTATCGGACGTGTGGGGATCATGTTTTTATCCTGTGGGACTGGAGCCTGGAGGGTCCGAAGCTCCATGAATGCCCTGGCCGAAGCAATGGGAATTACCTGTACCGCAGATATCGGACTGATGTCCATTGAGTACACCTGTTTTGATGGGGAAAATGGCTTTACCCAGTCTTTATGCCTTACCAATACAGGGGTGAATACGTCAAAGCTGAACCGGCTGGAGCATTTTATCCGCAATTTTGAAACAGAGGGAAAAAACATGTCCGGGGAAGAGCTTCACAGCTATCTGGATGAAATTGAAAGGATCCATGGCCTTTATTCCCCGGCTGCCCTGGGACTGGCTGCCGCCATTGCATGCTGTGGATTTACCTTTCTTTTAGGCGGAGGACCAGTAGAGATGTTTTGTGCTTTTATTGGAGCAGGACTTGGAAATTTCCTTCGCTGCAAGCTGACCAAGCATCATTTTACCCTGTTCCTTGGCATTGTTTCCTCTGTCTCCCTGGCATGCTTTGTATATGCAGGATTATTAAAATTAGGGGAAATCCTGTTTGGGATTTCCATTCAGCATGAAGCAGGATATATCTGTGCCATGCTTTTTATCATCCCTGGTTTTCCCTTTATTACCAGCGGAATCGACCTGGCAAAACTGGATATGCGTTCTGGTATGGAACGGCTTACTTATGCACTGATTATTGTTCTGGTAGCCACTATGTCTGCCTGGATCATGGCTATGCTTCTTCACTTACAGCCGGTGGATTTCATAAAGATCCATATGCCTGTTGCAATGTGGATCCTCACACGGCTTATTGCAAGCTTTTTCGGCGTGTTCGGTTTCTCCATCATGTTTAACAGTCCGGTAAGGCTTGCCTGTTCTGCAGCAGTGCTTGGGGCGGTTGCAAATACCCTGCGGCTGGAGCTTGTGGATCTTGCCGCCTTACCTCCGGCAGTGACCGCATTTATCGGAGCTCTGACAGCCGGGCTTCTGGCCTCCCTTCTGAAAAATAAGGTGGGCTACCCAAGGATTTCCGTTACCGTTCCTTCTATTGTGATCATGGTACCGGGGCTTTATTTATACCGTGGATTTTATAATCTTGGAATCATGTCCTTATCTGTGTCTGCCTCCTGGTTTGCAGCTGCACTTCTGATCATTGCAGCGCTTCCGCTTGGACTAATCTTTGCAAGGATTTTAACAGATAAGGCGTTTCGGTATTGTACCTGACAGGTGCAAAAAGCGAGTCACGGAGGGCCAACACCCCTGTTTATGCACCAATCTTAAAAAAAATTACTTTTCCAATCTACAGGGAGGATGCTATAATGGAGGAGACAAAAATAATTCTTTTCTTTTAATAGAGAAGAGTGGAATTTAGAGAAAACAAGAAGTTCTTTATATTGTAAAATGCAGGAGGGTGAAATATGGATTGGGATCTTAAAATAACAGATCTGGAAGGATCTACACCAGAGCACTCTGCTGTAATTGTAAATTTTGTTGCAGCGGTCAGGCACCAGTTAAAAAATAGTACTTGCTATGTATATTCGGATAATGTGCAATACCGTTTCAAAGATAACCAGGGCAATAACAAGATTGTGATTCCGGATGCTTCCATAAACTGCCGTACGAAATCAAGGCGTGGAAACACTTTTACAGATGCGCCACGTTTTGTTATGGAGGTTTTGTCACCATCAACAGAAAATTATGACCGGACAGAGAAAATGCAGCTGTATTGTGAGCAGGAGATTGAAGAGTATTGGATCGTTGACTGGCGTAAAAAAACAGTTGAAATCTATGAACTGGATTATGAGGGGGAGATTCCCAAATACTATCTTTTAAAAACAGTCACAGAAGAAAATAAGGATGAGTTACAACTGCTTCATTTTCCAAAGATAAAGATTACCTTTGACGAATTATTTGAAGAAATTGATTAGTGCTTGTAACCAAGACCGCAATAAATGTGATAGGTGAAATTGCGAAAAAAGGATATTTGATTATAAATAAGAATTGTAAAAGTGATTTGCAAAATAGTGAATCACTTTTTTATTTGAAAATATTTTTTTCAAAAATCCTATTGACACAGAAAAAATCAAATTGCTACATTGGAACTGCAACAGGAAATGGTTTCGAAAATGGAGGGTTTGCGATGAGAAAAGCAAAAAAATGTAACACAGGAAAGAAGAAATTCGTAGTTGTTTGGCTGGCATTGGTAGTTTTGTTCCTTGGAAGCTTTATAAGGCCAGTGGATGTCCAGGCTGCAAAAGTGAAACTGAACAAATCGGCGGTTACCATCTATCGGGGAGCTTCCACGTCGCTGAAAGTATCGGGAAGCAAAAAGAAAGTAAAATGGAGTTCTTCTAAAAAATCCGTTGCATCTGTTTCGGCTTCTGGAAAAGTAACTGGAAAAAAGGGTGGATCAGCATACATCTGTGCAAAAGTGGGAAAACGTACCCTGAAATGTAAAGTGACCGTAAAAGAGCCGAATAAATCCAAACGACTTAATCTGGCTAAAAAAGAAGCGAAGAAAATTGTAAAAAAATATGTGACTGCGGATCTGAATACGAAGGAGCGGGCCTTTGTGCTATTCAGGTATCTGACCGAGCACTGCTCCTGGCAGTTAAACCAGTCTTCAGAGGCATACCAGAAAAATTATGGCAATGAAGCTTATGCTGCTCTGATTATGAAAAAAGCTGCTTGCTCCGGATATGCAAAAGCCTATACCCTGCTTTGTGAGGCTGCAAATGTTCCGGTACGGCATGTGAATGCCGGCAGCTGGATACACCAGTGGAATGAAGTAAAGGTAAACGGTAAATGGATCAAGGTAGATGCTTATGGCGGAACTTTTGCAGATACAACCGGAATTCGAAGATCCTTAAGAACTTCATCGGAGGATCAGGAACAGCTGGTGTTTCATTTCACGATTGAAAGATGATTTCAGAATGCCAATAGAGAAGCTGGGGCAGAAATGGAATAGGCCTGTAATTGGTATTGACAAATATAGCATAATAAAATTATAATATGTATATAATATTACTATGAAAGCGAGAGGTGATCTTATGAACATTCGTCCATCAGCTGCTATTAGGCAAAATTATAATGAGATTGCAGATCTTTGCCGTAAATCTTCAGAGCCTGTTTTTCTGACAAAAAATGGAGAAGGTGATCTTGTGGTGATGGATATTGAATCCTTTAACCGACGGGAGAAAATGTTGAAATTAAGAGAAGAACTGCTTGCTGTTGAAGAGGATCGTCTGGCAGGAAGAACAGGATGCAGTCTTGATGAATTGGACAGTTATCTTGATAATATAATAGAAGAGGGATGAAAATGTCAGAAAGAAGAAAATACAAAGTTATCGTATCGGACCGGGCGAAGCAAATGCTTGGAGTACATATTCGCTTTCTGGCACAGGTAGATAAGGATGCCGCAAGAAATAAGAAAAAAGAATTAATGGAAGCAATGCGTTCATTAGCGTATAGTCCAAATCGTTTTCCTTTTTTGAATGAACCTTATATTCCATGTAATAAATATCACAAAATGTTTGTGAAAAACTGGTATTTGATTTTATATCAAATTGAGGATGATACAGTTTATGTGGATTACATTTTAGACTGTAGAAAAGAGTATAATTGGCTCATCCGTTGAACCAGCAGTCGTACTTATTTGCAACTAAAATGTGACATGATTGCAACATATCTAAAAATGCAGAGATGTATCGCTGGAGGTGAGCATCCCTGCATTTTTTATGGGTACATTGTGATTCAATTGAAATAGTATGAAAGAACTATAAGGGGTATCGGTGGTTCACGGTAATTGCTTGTGTATTAACAAAAGCTTTATACAGATGAATGTAATCACTTAAAAAGGTGCAGGTTAATCAAAAAGATTGTGTTTATTCGCTCTTTTCTGAGCAATTTCATATACTTCTTCGTCTGCTCGGACGCCGATTACAATAATCATCATAGACGATTCGGTACGGCGAAGCTGATATACAACACGCAAACCAGCAGAGCGGAGTTTGATTTTCAGAAGTCCGGCAAGATTAGTACTGCTGTGATTACCAAGCGGTTTTCCATAACCTTGTTCTTCAACAGGCAGTGGATTTTGCTGAACTTTTTTGATGGCCTTCAGAACAAGAATACGCTGACTTCCATCTAGGTCTTTTAAGTCTTTTTCTGCTTCAGGAAGGTATTCTAGTTTCCAATTCATTCAATGTCTACCTCGTCAAAACCGGTAAGATTGTCTTCTGTAATACCAAGACGGCGGTTCATTTCTTCCTCAGAAATTAAAGTGGCAGGATTAAAGTGTGCCATACGTTCAGAAGCAACGGCAAGAAGACGAGCATCATTTACCTCATCCATTAGACGGACGTATTCTTCAGGGGAAATGAGAACACATTCTGCAACGTTGTTTTTCATTACGACTTTAGCACCACTCTGCTTCACATCTTCAAAAATTTTTCCAGCAAGGCCACGGTTAAATTGGCTGATTGGAACCGTATTTTTAATTGCACTCATAACAGATGCCATAATCGTCAACTCCTTTCTTTACTTGTATTATAGCAGATACCTGCAAAATATCAACTAATTAATCAATATATTTACTGACAAATATACGCGAAATGGAATCCTTTAGGTATTGCCTTTCGGGTGATGGTGATTTTATCTCCTAATGATTGAAATATCTTCTAAAAAATAGTGAAATTTAGGAGATAAATAATTACCTGGGAGATTGGTTATAAGAATTTACTGGAATAAAAAATTTATTAGGCTTGAACTTTTGAAGATTTTTGCAGCCAATATTAGCAAGTGTATTTATTTGCAACTAAAATGCGACACGATTGCAACATCCATAATATTGACTTCAGATTCTCTTTATAATAGAATGGTACTCGTAAAAAGAAGGCACGAAAAAGCAGTTTGTTTATGCAGGCTGCTTTTTTTGTGCCTTCTTGTCGTATAAATAATAGGAGGGCAACACATGGCGAACACAAAAAAAGCAATTGAAGAAGTAACGGAAAAAGAAATTCCACGCGCAGCCTATGAAGGTGTCTTAACAATCGACGTTGACGCACAGGTGGAGAGCGCACAGGAGCAGGAGGATACCAGATGGCACCAGCTACTTAATGCACACCGTACCAGAAAGGTACTCACAGGCCAGCTTGGTGGTATTGAGAAGCTGGAAAGCGGCTGGATGGTTGCAGTAACTTATTACAACGGTTTTCGTATTATCATCCCGATGAATGAAATGATGATTAACTTAAGCGGAGACGGCCGGGAGAACGCAGACACCTTAAACCGCCAGGTTCGTATTGCCAACAACATGCTTGGCTGTGACATTGATTTCATTATCAAGGATCTGGATACTAAAAGCCGGAGTGTGGTAGCCTCACGAAAGGATGCCATGCTGAAAAAGCGTCAGACTTTCTACATTGGAGAAGAAGGGGAGAAGCCGCTCCTGTATCCCGGAAGAATCGCAGAAGCCAGGGTGATCGCAGTAGCACCAAAAGCAGTACGCCTGGAGGTGTTTGGTGTGGAAGTATCCGTCCGGGCGCGTGATATGGCCTGGGAGTGGATGCTGGATGCCAGTGAAAAATTCCAGGTTGGTGACCTTGTCCAGGTTATGGTTAATAAAGTAGATGGTCAGGAACCAGAACAGATTAGCGTGGAAGTGGATGCCAAAACCCCGACGGCCAATCTCAATAAAGATAATCTTCGGAAATGCCACCGTCAGGGCAAGTACACAGGTGTGATCACAGAAGTTTATAAAGGCACGTATTTTATGAGGCTTGATATCGGGGTGAATGCCGTGGCACATTCGTGCAACATGCCAACCCTTCCGGGAAAGGGAGATAAAATCGGAATTGTAGTGACCAGAATTAACGATAATTACGAAGTCGCAGAAGGGATTATCACAAGGCTGATTAAAAGATATAAATAAAAATTAAAACTAACGAAAATCCTATTGACACAGAAAATGCGATTTTTTTAAAATCGGGACAAACAGGAAAGGAGACGAATGAAATGGCAAAAATGAAGAAAAAACAGCAGAATGAAAAACTGTATTGTCCCTACTGTGGCGGGCTGGCGGTGCTGCGTCCAGCAGAGTATGTTTATGGTGAGCGTAATTTAAATCCTGATAACTATTTGTATGTTTGCAGTGGTTACCCATCCTGTGATTCTTATATTGGAGTCCATAAAAAGAGTATGCGGCCTATGGGAACTCTGGCAAATGGGGATCTTCGCCATAAACGGATTGAAGCACACCGGGCGTTAAATAAGGTGGTACAGGCTGGCATCATGACCAAACATGGTGCTTATATCTGGCTGCAGAACCGCCTGTGCCTGCGGGAAAAGGACATGCATATAGGAATGTTCTCAGAATATCGTTGTGAGGAAACCATCCGGGAGTGCAATGCACTTATGGAACAATATGTAAAGACAAACCGAACTTCTTCCTGTGAGAAGAAAACAATGGCTGCATGAGAGGCGGAAAAAATATCCTGCGTATGCAGGCGGATGAGGAAGATGTCTACCACCTGATGGATCTAAGGGAACGGTATTTTGTACTGATCGGAGCAGGCTCCCTTATAGAGGGAATCGCGGCTTATTTTCTGTTTTTCCAGATCCGATGCTGGGATCTCATATATCTGTGTGCGGCACTTTTCCTTGGGATTTTTCTTCTTCTAAGGCAGTCAAACAAAATCAGTAAAAGAATCATGGAAGCGGAAGTCTGTTACATGGAGCTGGATGAATTCAGTCTGGCAGTCTGCCAGCCGGAAAAAAACGGGCATTATGAGTGCTGCCGGATCTTTTATGAGGAGATTGATAGAATCGTAGAAGGCAGTCGCAGAGGAATCCCGGAATTTTACATTGTGTTGGACGAAAACGAAAACCGGGAGAGCTTTTTTCTTCTGGACGAGGAAGAGCAGAACCGGACGATCTTCCTTGTCCGCTCATTTGGATTTAATCATCAGAGGTTTACGGAGTTTTATAGGAAGCTCCGCTGGAATGTTCCTGGAAAAACCAGGATCATTGGAACAAAGAACCAGGAGGTATGGAACCTTCGAAAACCAAATATCGAAGTCTGCATTGTGGCAGGAATGATTGCCTGTTATGTGATTCCGAAACTCCTGGAAGTTATGAAGCTACACTAGGAGGAACTGGATTATGAAATGGTACACAGCCATTGGATGCAAAATGGAAGATGATGAGGGCAGGCTTCTGGTAAAGATTGGCGGTCAGGAAAAGGTGCTCACAGAGATGGAAGCTATGCTGTGGGCGGCCCTTACCTGGAGCCTCTGTGCGGAAAATAAAATTTATTCCCAGATGTACCGTGTCTTATGTATTACATTTGGGGAAGCACATGCAACTGAGTGGGCGGATGAAGAGGATTTTTTGTTTTGCTTAAGGCGCCTGAAAAAACGTGGTCTGGTAGCGGAGTGTGATGGCGAGAGTAAGGAGGAAGCCTTGTGGCTCCTTCTTAGTAAATCTGTGATATCGCCTGTCACGGATTCGTTTTCAGAGCGGTTAGGCGCATTTGCAGACGATCTGGCACTTGGAAAAGGACTGAAAATCGCATTGCGGGCTTTTAAAAGGCCCGTGTTTACCTATGAAGAGCGAATGGTTCTACAGCAGCTTGCAGGTGGTGGCTATATTCCTTATCATCTGGCAGAGTTAACCAGACAGGCGGGTGCCGTTCCCCTGTCTGTGGAAGAACGAAAGATCGTTCAGAAACAGGTCTTGCAGGAATTCATGCAGATCCTGGTTTCCCTATTTAAGAAGAAACAGTTTGTAATCAGCTGCATCCAAGAAGGAGGTCTCCTTGAAGAAAAAGAAGAAATGGAAAACATGGCTGTCTGAGCAGTACCTAAAATACAGAGAACATTATACCGGGATACCGGGCTTTTTTAAAAAGAGAATTGTGAATACCTTACTGTTATCGTTTCTCTTATTGTATGGAGGCTGTGCCCTTGGTCTGGCGCAAAAATCAGCTGGATTTGTGGGATGGACAGTTTTTTTGGCAGTCTGTGGAATTGGGTATGCGGGGTATATTTATTACCTGGCAGTTACAAAATCCTATGAGGTGGTGGAAGGAACTGTGACAGAGATCCATGCGGAACTTCTTTTTGATGGTTTTAAGAGGGTTCTGGTGCAAGGGGATGATGGGATTACCACAGAGCTGCTGTTAAATAAAGAGACAGTTGTCATGTATGGAAAAGACTACCGCTTTTATTTTAACCAGAATGCACATGCATTCTCAGGAATTCGAAGGTTGGATGCAGCTTTTGATTTTGGAAATTTTTTTGGAGTGGAGGAAGTAAAAGAGTAATCCGGGGCAGGGAGTACCAGGCATGGTTCGAGTCCATGCCGCCCTGTTTCCATGTAAACGCATGGAAAATATGTATAAAGGAGAGCTATGCAATATGGCGGAAACAAAATGTGGAACCGTGAAATGGTTCAGCGCAAAAAAAGGTTACGGATTTGTAACCGGGGAGGATGGCGAGGATTACTTCGCACATTTCTCCCAGATCAAGATGGAAGGCTTTAAAATGCTTTCCGGCAAGCAGCCTGTACAGTTTGAAGTTGGAACGGACGAAAATGGAAGGGCACTTGCAATGAATATCCTTCCCCTTTCGGTAGAGGAAGAGGCATAAAAGAAAACAAATTTTGAAACACAAAATATATAAAAAATGTGTTTGACAGCCACAACATGTTGTGGTAACCTTTAAATGAAATTATATTTTATCAGTCATCTATGGCTGATCTTATATTTTAGATCCGGACATTCCGGATGAATCTCTTTTGGGCGGTTCGCCCTAAACTCAGCAAATAAGTTAGAACATTGGAAGATACGAAAAGATAGGAATTCTTTTGGTGTCTTTTTTTGTTGCAAAATGAAGAAAAGGAGGAAGCAGAATGAGAAAAATCAAAGAGACCGTACTGGTCAAAATGGAAAAAAGGAATGCCAGATAACAGAAAAAGAAAGAAGAGGAGAACATTTTATGCAGGAAGTAAATTGGGATGCTGTAAATTTGTTAGAACTGGGAATGCTGCTTGATATGGCAAAAGATGGATATGAATTCCAGATTGCGGATGGAAGAATTAAGTCCATTGAAGTAAAGCTCCTGTCCTGAATGCAAAAGGAGGGGCTATGTACTATAAGGATGATTTTAATGTAACGTTTGAAGAGGAATCCGCTTTTTACAAGTATCTGGATGATGTGGAAAAACGGGCCGAATGGTTCCGGGCACAAAGCAAGGATCTGACAGTGGAAGCGGTTACGAAGGACAGTACCTGCACCCCGATTGGGAATATCAATCTGGAATATTTAAAAGAGGATACCATAAATAATTCCGGGCTGCTGATTAAAACCCCAGACCGCAGCTGTTTTCTTGGCATATCTGCCATCAAAAGCTTAAAAGGCAGGGCCAGGATAGACGGAAAGGCGCTTGCAGAATTAGACAAAGAAACACTTGCCTATATCCTGAACAAATGTCTGAAGGTCTCCAGGGGAAAATCCCTGCTCCGCTTTTGTGAAGGCAAGGTGCGGGCAGTCCTGTCTGGCGACGAAAAAGACTATTCTATCTTGTCCATGCCAGAGGTCTATGAAATTGCAGGGGCTTATATCTACAGCGATTTTGAATACGCGTCTTTTAAATCCGGATGTGCGGACCACAATCTGGTAAATGCGACCTGGGAGCTAAGAGACCGGCGACTGACCGAAGCCTACAAGGAACTGCTGGAACGCTATGGGAAGACTTTTAACGGAGAGCTGTATGCTTCGGTCCGGATCACCACCTCCGATGTGGGAAGTTCAGGAGCCAATATCTTCTATACGGTGTCCGTTCAGAACCAATATATTGTATTGGGAGAAAACTTGAAAGTGCGTCACAAAAACTGCAAGGGTACCGAAGACTTCAACCAGAACATGGCTTCTATTTTTGAATACTATAAGGAAGCTCTGCAGGAGGTCCTGCGGCTTAGTGAAATCTGGGTGAACCATCCTGCCAATGCCATGATCGGCGTTATGAAGCAGGCTGGTTTTTCCAAAAAGCTGATTGCAGAAACGGTAGAGCGTTTTCGGGCGGCAGCAGGGGATGTCCCCTGTAGTGCCTACGAAATCTATTGCGGGATCTGTGATGTGATTTCCATTGCAAGGCAGCAGGAAACGAATGCGAGAGGACTACTTCTTTTGGAGGAAAAAGTGGCAGCCTGTGTAAGCAAACGTTGGCATGAGCTTGATATGCCAGGTGAAATTAAATATTAAATAATGACAAAGGCAGGAACCCCTGTCTTTTTGTATGAAGGAGGAACATATGCAGTATCCGGACTGGGTTATGGAAGCAAAAAAATCCAGGGAATTACTTTCGTGGATACAGGATCCGGTACACAGTATTAAAAAGTTTCATAGCCAGCTATTCATAAAGTGCCAGGAAGAAAACTGCATGTTATTTTATGCAGCTTCTCCTTGGAGGGATTGTTTACAGCTTCGGAAACCAAAGCTTTGCAGCATACTTTATCTGCCGGATTATTCTTTGTATGAGGCAGATTCTGTATTCTATCAGGCGGTCGGGATACCTGCCGATTTTCTTTTTCCGACGAAAGAAAGTCTGAAGAAAGAGGTGGAAATGAAGGTTACCCATTTGGTGAAAAACAGGATGGATACAAACTGGGATCAGCTTTTGCTTAAGTACCAGCACCAGAAGGGCAGCCTTGTTCCAAATATAAACCGGATACAGGTAGAGGAAACTTCCAAGAGATTCCTGGAGGCTGGAATAAAGCCTGAGGAGCTGTTTTACAGTCCAAGCTTTACCTTTGAAAAAGCGCAGATGGAATATACGGATGTGATGTTTCTTTACACCTTGAACCATGCGAAGAAGGCTGTAAAAATGATCGCAGATAAGTGGCTTTCGGAATCTTTTTGGGAGATTTCGCAAAAAAGAATCTACATTGGCTGTGTGCGGGAAGAAATGAAAGAGCTGCAAAAAGGTGCAGCATAAAATAAGGAGGAACTGAATTTATGGGTAAATATGCGTATCTGAACCTGACTCAGAAAATGATTAAAATAAGAAAGATGGTGCCAAAGCTGTTAAGAAAACGTTACAGCGAAGAGGTGCCCTATGATTTTGTGAGATTGGATGATGTCTATGAATACCTCACCCCTGCCTTAAATAAATACGGCGTGGATTTTGAGGTCCTTGGTGAAGCATCCACGCAGCTGGATGCTTCTGGAAATCCAGCCTATCTGACACCGTTTGGCAATATGTGGCGTTATGAAGCGGATTTAAAGCTTTGCTGGACAAATGCAGATCATCCTGAAGAAAAAAATTACAGTGATATTCATGTAGTCGGAACCAATGAGATTCCAGACAAGGCCAAAGGTGCAGCCTGGAGCTACGGACTGAAGTATTATTTATTAAATAAATTCAACATCGTCCAGGCGACCACCGAGGATCCGGATATGCGAGGCCCTGCTCCGGATGGCGATAAAACAAAAAAAGAAAAAAGTGAGGAACCAAAGAAACCTGCAAAAAAACAGAACCAAAATGCGGTGCAGACAGAGCCAAAGAAGAAGGAAGCCAAAGAAGAGTCTGAAAATCCCCCGAAATCTGACTCTGCTTTCACTTCTACAAAAGAAACCGGGCAGTCTTTGAAGCAAAAAGAAACTACCTTGAAGACCGTTCGTAATGGAAACAGCAGAAGCAGTAAAAAGGCTGTTCCGGTTTCGGATGATTCTTTTGATCTTGAAATCAGTCCTGACGAGATCCGGGATGCACGCAAAGAGGAGGATGAAAATTTGCCTGGCCAGATGCAGTTTGGCATGGAAGAAAAAGATCTGGAAGAGAGTTTTCTGGAGGAAAACGAGTCTGAAGAAGAAACGCTTGGTACAAGTGAGGAACCCTTAGAGGAAACAGCAGATGAGATGCCAGACGAAGTGCCCGAGGATACAGAGCGTTTTGAAGCAGAAGCGGAAGAAATTTCTGGTGAAACCGAGGAAGAAGAGTTTCATTTTGTTCGTGCAGAAGACGAAAACCCCTTTGCAGATGACAGCGAAGAGGAAACAGACGAAGGCTTCGGTATGGAATCTGAGGAAGAAGAGCTGGAACGTGCCAGAAAGGTAATGTGCAATTTTGGTCTTTTTAGTGGAAAGACGCTCGGTGAGATGATGGAAAACCCAAAAGGGGCAGACACAGTCAGATGGATGGCAACCGGTTATTACGGCAGCAACATGGAAATGGTAAATGCTGCAAAGATTATTGTGGCACATGAAAAACAGAACAGACTTGCAGCATAAACGTATTGTGGCTCCGGGAGAACGGAGCCACATTTTTTAGGAGGGATTATGTACGAACATCCATTTACCATAAAAGAAGTGGCGTGGTTACTGTCCATACGGTGCCTTGAAGGAGGATCAGATCAGGAGTTTCCGGTGGAATGCCCCTATTGTGGCGATACCAGAGGAAAATGCAGCTTTTGCATTAGCAAAAATGGGGAAATCAAAAACGTTTTCCATTGTTTCCACTGCGGGCAGGGCGGAAATATGCTTACCCTGTATGCAGACATTATGGGGCTTTATGGAGAAGATCGGTGTAAGGTGGCCTATCAGGATATTGTAAACCGCCTGGAAACTGGCAGTCAGGGAGCTGGAAACAAACCCAAAAAGATAACCAGCCGCTATAAAGGAAAACCATCTGTCCCCAAACGATCCCCGGAGTATGTTGATTTTGTGTACCGTCAGATGATTGCCCTTATGCAGCTTCAGGATCTGCATAAAGCTGACTTTAAAAGACGCGGTGCTACGGATTTTGAAATCAAGGAACTGGAGAAAAAAGGATATAAAAGCGTGGAACCTAAAAATGCAAGGCTCCTGGCCAAAAAACTGGAAGAAAAAGGAATCCGGCTGGATGGAATTCCAGGCTTTTACCGGAACCGGGATGGCAAGTGGGAAGCCTCTTTTTATGAAGGAAACAGAGGCTACCTGTGCCCTGTGTATTCCCTGGATCAAAAAATAAAGGGCTTTCAGATCCGGGTTGACCATCCGGTGAACAAAAAAAAATATATCTGGTTTACCAGCAGTGGATTTGAGGGTGGAACTTCAAGCGGCAGTCCGGCCGGGATATCCGGCTATATAAGCCCGGTTCAGAAGAACGTCCGGGTGACAGAAGGAATTTTAAAGGCTGAACTTGCCAGCATGAGAAGTGGACATTCTTATATAGGAATCCCTGGCGTGGGAAATTACAAAAGCCTGCAACCGGTGTTGATGGAATTAAAAAGCAGAGGCTTACAAACCGTGTATGAGTGTATGGACATGGATAAGATGATGAATCTTACCTGTCGTTGTGACTGCAAGGAAAAGTGTATCTGGTGTGAGGAGCCGGAACGCTTCTTAAAAAAACAGGAGTGTCCCTATAAGCGAAGAAAACGGGATACCATCCGTAAAGGCTGTCTGAAGCTATATGAGATGTGTGAAACGCTGAACCTAAACTGTATGAGAATCAGCTGGGATACAGATGAAAAAGGCTTGTGGCTTGGAAATTATAAAGGTGTGGATGACTGGCTTTATAGGAAGCCACCACAGGAAAAAGAGCGGTTTTATTGATTTAATCAGATAAAAAAGGATCTGAAAATGTTCAGGTCCTTTTTTATCTGGCTAAATAAGCCAGAGGAAAGGAGAAACAAAGATGGGAATTCGAGACAGACCATACCACATAAGTACCAGGGACAGACCATTATCTAGCAGGAGAGGAGAAAAACATTGGGTAAATTTAAGAGAAAAAGATGGCTTGCGGGTGCAATGGCTTTTGTGCTGTGCTGCAGCAGCTTCGCTTCGACAGGTACTTTTGTAGTATCCGCGGAATCGGAAACTGAGGTGGCGCAGGAAGCCATATCGGAACAGATGGTAGAAAAATCAGAGGAAGAGCTGATTGCGGAAACGACCTCCGATCCTTCCCTTGCCATTGAAATTGAGCAGGGAGCAGCCTTTGATGTCCAGAAAGATTTTACCGGACTGGGATTAAAGGACGGGGATAAAGCGGAGCTGAAAAAAGCAGCTATGGAGGACGGAACCAATTTTGATCCGGCAAGACCAGGATCCTATAAATGTGTCTACCGGATTACGCCAAAAGAGGGGGATTCTTATCTGGTTGCCAGGACCATCACGGTAACGGAAAAAGAGCCGGAGACTCAGGCAGCAGGAGATTCTGGTACAGAAGAGTCAGGGGACAGCGAGGATCCCGATCCTTTGCCAGAACAGCCGGTCGTGGTCGGGGAAGCTCGTTCGGAAGAGGAAAGCCAGGAGTCTGATCTGACAGAGGTACCAGAAGAAGGAGAAATTTCCGATGAAACTGTGAACCCAAGTGAGAATCCAGATAGTAACACTACAGAGTCCGAAGAGACTATATCCGAAGACGATGGCTTTGCCTCTGACATTTTACCAGAAGAGGAGTTTGATTCGGAACTGGAGCGTGCCGAGGAAGAGGTTACCGTAGATCCGGAAACTGGCCTGACGCTTGGCGAAGTGTTAGAGCAGGCAGAGGAACAGGAAATTGATTTTTTAAGCCTGGAAGAGGGCGAAACGGTTTCTTTTATTGCTACCTATGCCAGCACCAGAACCGATGTGGATGTGACAAGGGGAACCTGCTATTACTACAGTGATTATGGGCTTGGCAGTTATCTGACCTATAAATATACGGTCAAATTTGACAATGTCAGTGCAACCGCTTATTGTATTCAGCCCTCGAAAAACAGCCCTGGGGATGGTGTGTATAAGATCACCAAACTTGGGGATGGTAAAAAGCTTGCAAAAGTGTGCTACTACGGAACCAAAGCTTCTGGTGTAAATGGCTTTTTCAAACAGGAGCATCCGGATTTTTCCGCAGGAAAACAGTTTGTCATTACCCATCTTGCGGTTTCTTATGCAAGCGGAGGTGACGATGCTTTTTCCGGGGCAAACTCTACCGGACAGGCTCTTGCCATGGAACTTTATGAATATTGTATGGCACAGCCGGATATCCCGGATGTCGCCATGGAGTTTTCCAATGACAACGTAACAGCTTATATAGATGGAAACGAGCAGCGTACGGAGGAAATCAAATTTAAAGCCGATTCCTTACAGAACATTACCATGAAGCTCCCCGCTGGCGTGGTTTTCCATAACGTAGATACAGGAGAAGCAAGTGCTGCCGGAGTCAGTATAAAATTATATGGTGGAACTACTTTTTACTTATCCGCACCGCTTGACCAGGCGGCAAAGGTAGCGGGATCCTGGAAGTCTACGATGAAAGGTTACATTACGAAAGACTTTTCGGCGTATAAAGTAACGACCGGTACCGATACCCAGAACCTTGCCCTGGTATTTGGTGAGGGCGTCGACGATGAAAAATTCATAGATTTTTCCGTCACCTGGCTTCAGCAGGCTACTATCGAGATCATCAAAAAAGATAGGGGCTCCAATGCCCTGTTAGCAGGTGCGGTCTATGGTGTCTATAGCGACGAGGCATGCCAGAACCTGATTACAGAAATGCCGCCAACGGATGCAAATGGCGTTTCTTCTGTGACAATTGACAAAACCCAGGATGTGGTTTACTTAAAAGAGATCACAGGTCCCTCTGGCTACCTTGTGGATGCTACCGCCCACGGCGTGTCACTTGTGATGGGAAGCAAAGTTACACAGGAGCTGTTTGACGATGAGAAAAAGGCTTCCCTTACCGTTTACAAAGAGGGTGAGGTATTAACAGGGGCAGATGTGACTGAGGAAAAGGTAACCTTCCGTTATGAAACAAGAAAACAAAAAGGAGCCGTGTATAACGTCTATGCAGGCGCTGACATTGTGGCAGCAGATGGCTCTACCGTTTATAAGAAGGGTGACCTTGTAAAAGAAGGTCTGATCACCGGGGAAGATGGAAGTGCAACCCTGGATAACTTAAATTTGGGAACCTATGTGGTAACCGAGACACAGGCACCGGACAAACTCATCTGCACTGGGGAATCCAAAACCGTAACCTTATCCGCTGCCAGTGAAAATGAGGAAGTTTCTTTTAGCACCGTAACCTTTACGAATGACAGGCAGAAAGCTTCTGTGTCACTGGTGAAACAGGACGGGGACACCAAGCAGCCATTACCTGGTGCCATCTTTGGCATGTACGCAGGAAACGATATTGTATCCGAGGACGGTAACGTGATCGTAAAGAAGGATACCCTGATCGAAAAGGTGGCAACTGCTGCGGATGGAACCGGGCATTTCAGCGCGGATCTTCCGGTGAATAACTCCTACTATGTAAAAGAGCTTCAGGCTCCGCAGATGTATGTGTTAAATGCAGCGGATGTTTATTCCTTTGCATTTAACTACGCTGGGGACAAAGAGGCAAACGTGGAATTTACCCATATCTTTACCGATGAGCGTGTACGTGTGAACCTCCATCTTTCCAAGGAAGACAGTGAAACAGGAAAGAGCGCACAGGGAGATGCCACTTTAAAAGGCGCGGTTTACGGACTGTATGCAAGGGAGGTGGTCACTCATCCGGATGGTGTCAGCGGTGTCCTGTATCCCAAAAATGCACAGGTGGCAACCCTGACAACAGATGCAGATGGAAATGCAAGTGTGTCCGATCTCTATCCTGGAAAATACTATGTAAAAGAGATTACCCCTCCTGAGGGCTACGTCCTTGACGAAAGAGAGCATGATGTAGAGGGCACCTATGAAGGTGACCAGGTAAAAGAAATCGAGCGTACCATCACGGTTACTGAGGATGTAAAGAAACAGCCGTTCCAGCTGATTAAGACCGCCAATAATGGAAAAACAGATGCGGATCTGTTAAAGGGTGCCGGATTTTCGGCCTATCTGGTGAGCAGCCTAAATACAAAAGAGGATGGCTCCTATGATTTTGAAAATGCAGTTCCGGTCGTATTAACTGAAGATGGAAAGACGGAAATCTTTACGGATGAAAAAGGTTATGCCTGCACCATTCCCCTTCCCTATGGAACTTATATCGTAAGGGAAACCACTACCCCTCATAATTTCAAACCTGTTGATGATTTTACGGTTGTGATCAGCGAGAACAAGTCAGAACCCCAGGTTTGGAGAGTGTTATTGGACGATGAATTTTCAGCAAAATTAAAAATCATCAAACAAGACGATGAAACCAAGAAGCCGGTCCTTCTTGCAAACACCGAGTTTAAGATCTACGACCTGGATGCAGGAAAATATGTGGAGCAGACCACAACCTATCCAAGTACCGTAACCCATAAATCTTATTTCACCGATGAAAACGGTTATTTAATCCTGCCAAATGCTCTTAAATGCGGCAACTACCGGATTGAGGAAGTAACTGCCCCGGATGGGTATATCCAGAATACCAATTTCGTTGAGATTAAAGTAGACAGCAACACTGCTTACCAGATGGATTCCACAACTGGGGATGCGATCATCACGGTTGTCTATGAGAACCATCCGGCAAAAGGAAAGCTCATCATCCATAAATCTGGGGAAACCTTAAAATCTTTCAAAAAAGATTTTATCTACGAGGAAACTTCCCTTTCTGGTGCTGAGTTTGCGGTTTATGCCGCAGAGGATATTTATACCCCGGATCACCAGGTGGATGAAGCGGGCAACCGCACTGTCATTTACCCAAAAGATACGCTGATCCAGAAGGTTACCACAGATGAAAAAGGAGAGGCCATTCTAAATGATCTGCCCCTTGGTACCTACCGTGTTGTGGAAACCAAAGCACCAACCGGATTTGTCATTAACTCGGACAGCCAGGAGCTTACCTTCCTGTATAAAGATCAGAACACTCCAGTTGTGGAAGAAACCGTGGAATTTTCCAATAAGCGCCAGAAGGTAGAACTTAAAGTGGTGAAAGAGGATGCCGAAACTGGTAAAAAGCTGGAAGGTGCCGAGTTTGGAATTTATAACAATAATGACATTTATTCCGGCGATAAGGTAATTGTAAAGGCAGATACCCTGCTTCAGAAGGTAAAGAGTGACAAAAATGGACTGGCACAGATTACCCTGGACCTGCCGCTTGGCAAGTATTATGTGAAAGAGCTTCAGGCACCGGATGGCTATGTTTCCTCGGATGAAATCCTGGAATTTGATGCCAGCTACCAGGGACAGGATGTAAAAGTAATCAAATTAAAAGCCACCAAGAAAAACCAGCCAACCACCGTGGAAATCACAAAGGCAGATGTAACGACCGGCGTGGAACTGGACGGAGCTTCCTTAATTATCCTAAATAAAAAAGGCGAAGTGGTAGATTCCTGGACATCTGTAAAAGACAAGCCGCATGTAATCAAAGGCTTAAAGGTTGGAGAAATCTATACTCTCAGGGAACAGATCGCACCATACGGCTATTTACGCACCACTGATATCAGCTTTCAGATTTCCGATACCGCAGAGGTACAGAAGGTAAAGATGGAAGATGATGTGCCGATTGCACGCCTGCTGGTAAATAAAAAAGGGGAGTTCATAGATGATGTTACCCTGCTTGACAATGCAAAAGGTGTGGTGGAACATTTCTTTAGCTATGTAACTGGAAGTCTGATGGATGTTTCCTTTAACGTGTACGCGGCTGAGGACATTAAAGCAGCAGATGGTGTCAGTGAAAACTACTACACAAAAGATCAGCTTGTGGGTACCATTACAACGGATGGAACAGGTATCGCAGAGCTTGACAATCTGCCTCTTGGTAAATATTACATTATCGAAAAAGAAACTTCCTATGGATATGTATTGGATGATGAGCCAAGATATGTAGACCTTACCTACCGCGACCAGGACACCCCGGTGGTAACCTATAGTGCAGACTGGCAGAACCGACGCCAGAAGGTGCAGGTAAATGTTCTGAAAAAAGAAAAGGACAGTGAAAAGGTTCTTTCCGGAGCCATTTTTGGACTGTTTGCAGCGGAAGATATTGTATCTGCAAGCGGCAAAATCCTGATTGAGAAGGATACCATCATTGAACTGAAGACCACAGATGAAAGCGGCTGGATCCACTTTATGGCAGACCTTCCAATCAGTGCAAAGTATTACCTCAAGGAAATCTATGCACCAAACGGGTATGTGCGTGGAACCGAAACACAGGAGTTTACCTTTGAGTACCAGGGAGATAAAACCACCCAGGCAGTCTATGAATTTACTTTTGAGGATGTGCAGACTTCTGTGGAGCTTTCCAAGGCGGATTTAACAGATGGAAAAGAACTTCCAGGCGCGTCCTTGCAGGTTTTAGATTCCAATGGAACTGTAGTAGAAGAATGGATTTCTACCGATGAGCCACATCTGATCCGTGGCCTGCTGGTAGGCGAAACCTACACCATGGTAGAAACCAAACCGGCAGATGGCTACACCACCGCAGAAAGTATTGAATTTAAGGTGGAAGATACGGCCGAGGTTCAAAAACACCAGATGCTGGATGATGTGACAAAAGTAGAAATTAGTAAAACGGACGTGACAGATTCCAAGGAAGTACCTGGCGCAAAATTAACCATCCTGGACAAAGATGGAAAAGTGGTGGAAAGCTGGGTATCAAAAAAAGATCCGCATATGGTGGAGAAGCTTCCAGTTGGAACCTATACCCTTCGGGAAGAACAGGCACCAGATGGTTACCTGGTTGCAGAAGAGGTATCTTTTGAGGTCAAAGATACTGGAGAAATCCAGAAGGTGGAAATGAAAGATGCCCGCCCAGTTGGAAAACTGGTTCTTAAGAAAACCGATGCAGAAGATGGCTCCCCTCTTGCTGGAGCAGAGTTTGAACTTCGGATCAAGAAATCCGGAAAAGTTGTGGCAACCCTTGTCACAGATGAAGAGGGCGTTGCTACAAGCGGAGATATTCCAATCGCTTCTTATAAAGATGGAAAGATGAAAAAAGAAATCGAGTATATCCTGGTTGAAACCAAAGCGCCGGATGGCTATGTGAGAAGCGAAAAAGAGGAATCCATTGTATTTACCTACCAGGACGATAAGACAAAAGAAATCGAGATCACAAAAGAACTTACCAATGAGCGGATCCCGACTGGTGACTATGTAAAATCCCCGAAAACAGGAGATGACACTAACATTTGGCTGCCAATCCTTCTTCTTGTTTTATCCGTTGGAGGAATAGCCGGAATCTTCTGGTACACCAAAAAGAAAAATCACGAGGAATAAGAAAAATGGACTGTCACGTTTGTGGCGGTCCTTTTTTCTTGCAAAAAAATTGGAAGTGGAGGAAATTTATGAAGCAGGTAAAAGAAATGGGGATTGTAGCGGTGTGCCTTTTGCTGCTTGGGTTTGGTATCTGTATGGGAGCTGGGACGTTTCTCATGTATAGGGACGGAGAGCAGGAATATGACACCCTGCGGGAATACGTTGCCGTGGAGGAGCCAAAAGAAAGGAAAGATGGAGAAACACCGGAGGAAAACCAGGAAGAAACGGTTACCGTGGATTTTGAAGCCCTAAAAAAAATAAATCCAGAGATCATTGCCTGGATACGGATCCCGGACACCAGGATTGATTATCCGGTTGTGCAGGGAACTGACAATGAATATTATCTGAAGCATACCTTTAAAAAGACGGAACATGTGGCAGGAAGTATTTTTCTGGATAAAGATAATAGTCCGGATTTTACCAACCGTAAAACTATTCTATACGGGCATAACATGAAAGATGGCAGCATGTTTCAGGGGCTGCATAAATATGAAAGTGAATCGTATTTACAGGAGCATAATAAGGTATATCTGTATTTACCAGATGGGGAAGCCTTAACCTATACCGTCATAAAATGTGGCTATGTAAAAGCGGATAGTGATACCTTCTGGCTGGGAGAACAGGTGGAGACCAGGACACTTTTGTTATCCACCTGCGGCTCTGATTCTTCAAAACGGCTGGTGCTTTTTTGTGAACTGCCAGAGAAAGGTGAAGAGTCAGAGACAAATGGTGAGGATATAAGTATAGAAGTCTTTTAATTGCAGGAAGTTAAAATGCCATCTTTGATAGCAAAATTATCAAAGATGGCATTGTTTAGAAAGTGAAACTTAATTCGAGTTATTATGGCGTTTCCATATTTGCAGAAAAGGAAGTTATGGTCTCTGATTGCTTTGTGTGAAATTTTAACTGATTTTCAATATCACGTCCAGCGTACATTACTCTAAGAATTGTTACGACTTTCTTATTGGAATCAGGAATATAAAATATCACATAATTATCTACAGGTAATACACGAAGTCCACGACTTTTCCATGGTTCATTTTCATATTTTCGATACCGTTCTGGCATAATATCCAGACTTAAAATCTGTTCTTCAAGACGATCAAGCTGTCCGCTTGCATTTTCAGGGGATTGCAATTCAAATGCAATATATTCAAAAATCCCTCTTAAATCGTTGTCAGCCTGTTCAGATAATTCAACCTCATAGATTATATGCCATAATCATTGCGGATATCTGCAAAGGCTTTTTTCGCATTTTTAACCCGTCCAGCTTGCATATCCGAATATCCTTTCTCCAATTCTTCATTGAATTCTGTTTCAGATAATGTATGAATGTCAACTGGTCTTGAAGATGGTAATTTCACTTCAAATGGAAGTCCCCTCTGTAAAATAATCTGTTTATAAAACATATTAATAGCACTGGAAGCTGGAATTCCAAGCGTAGACAAAATGTTTTCTGCTTTTTCTTTTACATCTGGTTCGATTCGTGCATATAAATTTGCTGATTTTGCAGCCATATAGATCCGCTCCTTTCAAGAGAAATAAGATATCTATAGTTATTATACACAAATGTCAGTACAATAGCAATACAATCTTGGGATTGAATCAGGTATAAATGGTGAATAGCTACTGTTCTGGAGACGATAAGATATATAGCAGAATATCTTCTTGACTATGATATATATCGCGATATGTACTAAACATAGAAAAGGAGCTTTGCTATGATGACAGCAAAATTGTTTGAAGATGCAGTGCATAGTGCAATGGTGGAATCTGTTCATGCAGATTATATCATTACAAGAAATTTGAAAGATTTTACCAAAAGTAAAGTTATGGCATTTACACCAACCGAACTTTGGGCAAGAATTTGACTCTTGTAGTAAAAATGAAAAACATATTGTTTATAACACAAAATACAGAAAATGAATTGTTGACGCATACTATATCTTGTGTTATTATGATTTTGAGATTTATATTTGTGCCTGTAAAACAGGTAAAAAAATTTGGTTTCGGAGAAGCCCGAAAGAAAAATATGAGGAACATGGTTCCTGCCTTTTGTGAGAAATTAGGTCATTTAGAATGAAACGTTCTAAGTGGCCTTTTTTTATTGCAAAAAAACAAATACGAATCAACATCTTGAAAGGAGGAAAAATAAAAAATCCAAAAGAAAGGAGATCGGAAGAACTGGTAAAAGAAGGAAAATGATAACGGACATTTGGGATTCATTCTGAATGTTTTTTGTTATCGAATCAAAAACAACAAGGAGTGTGCACATGAATAAGTCTATATTTATCGGACGGATGGCAACGGATCCAAAGGTGATGTCTTCAGCGGGAAAAAAGACAGTCGCGTATTTTCGGATTGCGGTTGAGCGAAATTTCAAGCAGGAAGGAGCTCCGAATGCTGATTACTTTAGCTGTGTCACATTTGGGGAAAGAGCTGAGTTTGTAGCAAAGTATTTTTATAAGGGCAAAAAAATCGCTTTAGAGGGCGAGATGCATAATGATAACTATACAGGTAATAGTGGCGAAAAAGTATATGGTATGAGACTGCTTGTAAACGACATTGAGTTTGTAGACAGTAAGGACGAAAGTGAAAATGTGAGCCAGAACGGACGTACCAATCGGAATTCCTCACAGCCCTCACGAAATAGTGGATCAAATTCCAATGGACGATCCAGCCAGAATCCAGGAAATTCCTATCAAAATTCGCCATACTACAAAAACACGAACCAGGGGAAAACAAACCGTACAGGAAGTAAACCACAACGAGCCCAGTCTTCACGCCAGACTTCACAAAACCGCTACAACGTAGACGAGGAATTTATGAATATGGGAAATGAAGAGATGGGAGATTTTTGCTGATAACAAAGGAGAAAAAATGGAACGAGTAAAAAAATGGTGCCAGGCACACCAAAAAGCCTGCCTGATAACTGGAATTATAGGAATGCTTCTGTCACCCTTTTTATGGCCGCTGTTTTTAGCAGTGATTGTACAGAGTCTGACACTGGGGCTTCCAATTGCAGCAGGTATCTATTGTTACAAATATCTAAATGAAAAAAAGGAGAATCCGAATGAGAATGATGAACAAAAACACAGCCACCCTGAAACCAAGAAACCAGCTCCCGGTAAAGTACGCGGTCATGCTGAAGCGCCCGGTGGCGTTCAAAAGAGTCCGGATGAAACGCGGTCAGAACCGGTAAAACAGAGGAGAAAGCAAGGAAGAAAACAGGGAAGAAAAAGAGGTGTTTCCGGAGGTGATGGACCAAAATGAAATGTAAAGCAGTCCGGTGTATCTATTACAATGCAGGAAATGGATACACCGTTGCCTCCTATGTAACGGAAGAAACCCTTCCCAAGGAAGTAAGCAGCCAGAAAAATGGCAGATATGGCATGTTTGTGGCAGTTGGAAATGAGCTTCCGACTGAGGATGGCCTTGAAGTAGAACTGAACGGAACCTGGAAAGACGGAAAATTTGGAATGCAGTATAAGGTTTCTTCTTTTCAGATTGTATTACCCACGAGCACAGAAGGAATCAAGGCATACCTGGCCTCTGACCTTATCAAGGGAATCGGGCCAGTACTTGCCGAGCGGATTGTAGACCGTTACCAGGAAAATACGTTTGAAGTTCTTGAAAAAAATCCTGAGAAGTTATTGGAAATCAAAGGCATTACCCGAAAAAAGCTCTCAGAGATTCTGGAAGGATACCGTGGAAGCGAGACTTTGCGGCAGTTAATGGTGACCTTATCTCCCTTTGGGGTGACACCAAGGAAGGTGGCGCAGATCCAGGAACACTTTGGAAATGCAGCCCCACTCATTATTCAGAACACGCCATTTCGTTTGTGCGAGATTCCTGGGTTTGGATTTCTAACGGTGGATCCGATTGCGGTAAAAGCAAAGAATTTTAAGCCAGATGAGCCTATGCGGATCAAAGCGGCGATCCTTCATATTATGTCGGAAGCAGAGGGCGAAGGCCATCTATACCTGACTTGTGAGGAAATCTTAAAGCGGACAGCCCTGCTTTTAAACCATAAAAAGGAAACCGGACTGGTGCCAGAAAGAGCCATCCGGGATGCCGGAAATGAAATGATCCGTAAGGATGGGACCCTGGTGTGTAGTGATGGCGGATTTTATTTAAAGAATAGTTTTCGTGCAGAACTTGGAGCCGCTGCATCTCTAGTTAAACTGATCCTGCGAGGTGGGACACAAAGTTATCAGGTGGACTCCATTATAAGCAGCATTCAGAAAAAAGAGAAGATTCTACTAAATGTCAGGCAAAAAGAAGGAATTTTAAGAGCGTTTCAATATCCGGTTACCATCATTACCGGAGGACCTGGACGTGGAAAGACGACAGATATCAGCTTTATCATTGAGGTAGAGAAAATTCTTCATAAGAACGCGGAGATACTGTTATGTGCTCCAACTGGTCGTGCCAGACGAAGGATGAGTGATTGTACTGCTTATCCCGCTCTGACGATTCATAAAGCAATTGGGTTAAAAGGAGAAGCGGGTGAGGAAGAATGGGACGAAGAGAGTATGCTGGAGGCATCTCTTATCATTGTGGATGAGTGCAGTATGATCGACATGCCACTTATGGATAAGTTTTTGTCTCGGGTTCCTATTGGAACCCGCCTGGTATTCTTAGGCGATAAAGACCAGCTGGAATCAGTGGGACCGGGAAACGTATTTAAAGAGATGATCGAATCTGGTGTGATCCCAGTTACGATACTAACAGAGAGCTTCCGGCAGGAAGGAAAATCCACGATTATTCAGAATGCGGATAAGATAAACGAAAGGAAAACCAATCTGGTTTTTGATGATACATTCCAGTTTTATCCGGCAAAAGATGATGAAGAAGCTGCTGAAATTATCCAGAAGCTCTACCGGGAAGAACTTCAAAAAAACGAAAACCGGGTAGAAGGGGTTCAGGTACTCTCCCCACTTCGAAAGGATACGAAGGTAGGTGCAGATGCATTAAATCCTGTCCTTCGGGATATCGTGAATCCGAAGCGGTACGGTTATCCGGAAATTAAGAATGGATCGACTACATATCGGGAGAGAGATCTCGTTATGCAGCTGAAAAATGAGGAAGATGTGGCAAACGGTGACGTTGGAGAAGTCCTAAATATCTATAAAGCAGACGGGAAAAGCAGGATGCGTGTAGATTTTGGGGATGGAAAAATCATGGAATATACCGAATGGGATATATGGCCGCTAAATCTGGCTTACTGTATCACCGTCCATAAGGCACAGGGCTCGGAATATCCAGTAGTGATTCTGCCGATGCTCACCTGTTTTTATCGGATGCTGCGGAAAAATCTTTTCTATACGGCAGTCACAAGAGCAAGGCGTGGGGTGAAAATAGTAGGAAGTAAAGAGGCAATGGTAATCGCAATCAATAACGATACGGTGAGCAAACGAAATACCATGTTTGGTTACCGGATCAAAAAGATTTACAAAGCCTACCTGGAACAGGAAAAGAAATCAGCATAACAAACAAAGATCAGCAGGATATGAGACGCAAAATGCTCATACCCTGCTTTTCCATATGGAGGAATCAAAATGCCAGAAATCTGTTTTTATGAACCGTGGACCTATCAATTGGCATTGCCGGAAAAAATTGAGGCATATTTAAAGTTTGCAAAGAAAAAAAGAATCAGCTATGAAGCGGAAGACTGCTCCAGATATAATACGCGGACAAATGGAAAATCTGCAAAGCTTCATCCGCCTACATTGGCTGCTATTTTTAAGCTTTTGGGAATGAAAGAAAAAGAAGAAGGTGCTGCCGGAATTCAGCTGGCAGAAAAGTCTGTTCGTTATTTTTGCCTGGAATACCCGGTGGAGCAGGAACTTTGTGTCATGACGTACAATTATCAAAACGGAAGATTCTGTGGAATTAGAAAGAAAAATGATCCCGCAGGAGAAACAACAAAGATGCCTGGCGTTTTAAAGGGAAAATCTACCGGGGAGGAGTATCTTGCAATGCTTGTCTATGCAAGTATAGTTCCCGAAAGCCAGTATTACGACGATGAGTTTCATACCTGCTTTGATGAACTGAAACGTGCTATAAAAGCAGGACTGGCGGGGCAGGCGCTCAAAATGTCCTTTCGCTGCTGTGATAACCTGTATCTGCGGATGACTGCCACAACGGAGGATGCCATTTCTTTTGACCGGAACCAGTTTGCGGAAGGAAAACTGAAGGATAGTTTTCATCCATTTGACCTGAACTCCGGAATTTATGCGCCAAATGCCTGTATAATTGGTACTTTTAAAGTGCTGGGAGTAAAAGGAAGGAAGAAAGGTGCTGCGATTTCGGAGTTAAAGATGGAGTATGCAGGACATTTTAACTGCCGGCATAGTGAAAAAGAGAGGATCCCCACGCTTCCAGAGGATTACATTGTGAGCCAGGAGGTGGAAGAAATCCTGGAAATGGTCGTTCATACCCCGGCAAGGCTTTTTATGATGACGGGGGAAGCGGGAACTGGAAAAACCACAGATGCCAGGATGATCGCACAGATATTAGGTCTTCCCTATTATGTATTTACCTGTGGGCCTGGTACAGATGAGCTGGAGCTTCTTGCAAGTACGGTACCAAACATGGGAACGAAAAAGAAAACGCTTCCAGTGCTTCCAGCCTTTTACGACCTTCAGATGGATCCAGCTTCCGCACTTTGTGTACTTAGCGGAACCTATGAAGAGGGCATTTCAGAAGAAGCTGCATTTGAAAAACTTTTGCGCCTTGCTTATGAAAAAGGATATGAAAGTGCAAGGGCAGAGAAGGATTTTTTGTTGCGGGAATCAGAGATCATAAAAGCGTGCCGTCTTCCTTCCGTTTTGGAAATTCAGGAGCCGTCCATGATTGAAAAACCAGGGACGCTTACAAGACTGAACTCTCTTTTTGATGATGGAGCGGTGACAGATCTGATTAATGGGGAAAAAATAAAGAGAAATAAAGATACCATTGTGATTATGACTACAAACCTGGATTATGTGGGCTGCGGAAATTTTAACCAGTCGGTCTTATCCCGTATGAGCCTGATCCAGCCCAAGCAAAATCTCACAGAAGAGGAAATGAAGCGGCGGGTTATTGCACGTACCGGATATGGGGATGAGAAAGGCTTAAACTTTATGGTTTCGGCCATTCAAAAAATCCATGCTTATCTGAAGGAAGAAGATCTTCAGGATGGTGTGTGCGGCTATCGGGAACTGGAAAACTGGGTGCGTACCTTTCAGGCAATTAAAGATGTCAGGCGCGCGGCACAGGTTGCGGTTATCAGTAAAGCCACAATGGATCCGGAGGAACAGGAACATCTGATGAAGACCTATGTGGAACCGTATTGTTAGAAACAGGAGAATCGAAATGAAGGATACTTATAGAGAGCGGATCAAGGAAGAACAAAAAAAGTTAAGCCCCAGTCAGGTCTTTTTTTCAGAAGGTTATCGGAAACTTTTTCGGGACCTTGCAAATGAAGTGGCAGGGGAAAAACTGGAGCAGCTGCTTTTGTACCAGAGTACAGAAGACGGACTGGCAGGCTGGAATGATGGGAAACGAATCGGCATCAACATTGGCAATCTCATCACAGGCAGCTTTTTAGAACTGGAACAAAAAAGTGACAGCCTGATCGGGATATTAGGACATGAATGCGGCCATGCCAGATTTACGGATTCTGTACTTCGGAAAGTCTATGTGCAGAACATGCTGGCAGGCGTCTGGTATCCGGATGCACCAGAGCCGGAAAACGAGGACGAAGAAAAAGCCCTGAATGAGATGGATACCTGTCTGGCCGGGAAAAATCCAGTGGTGGTTCCCCTTCTGACAGAATGTGCGTCTTATATCAGCAACCTTTTAAATGATGTGTACATAGAGGAAAAGATGTGCAGCCTGTTTCCTGGAAGTATCAAAAAAGGAATTCTGATCAACCGGAGACGAAACGTGGAATGGATTCCCCCGTTAAAAGAACTGCTAGAGGGAAATTCAGATCCGGTTTCTGTTTTTTTAAAGGTACTTGTACAGTATGCCCTCCGGGGATATGCCAATTCCTGGAATATGGAAAGCTGTGAGATGCTGGATACCTTAAATGAGGTGAAGCAGTTTGTGAATCTGTCGGTGACAGCGGACAGTGATCTTATCCGTTACCAGGCCACCAACCAGATCCTGCTTAAGATGTGGAAGTATTTTCGGAATCTTTTGGAAGAATTGAAGCAGGAATGTCAGGAACCAGAAGAAAACGAGGAAGAACGACCACAGGAAGAAGAACCGCCGGAAGCAGAAATGCCTCAGGAAGAACCATCAGAAAAAGAGCCGCCAGAAGAGGACGAGCCACAAGAGGAACCGTCGCAGAAAGAACCACCGCAGGAAGAACCGGAAGAAGAAAAATCAGCAGGGGAAGAAAATTCTACAGAGGAAGATAGAAAAGAGGCATCCCAGGGAGAAGGAAAATCCGTGGGAGAAGATGAAGAGGAAGAAACAGAAGAATCCTCCACAGGAGAAAAGGAATCCAAAGAAGAGGAACCTGTAAAAGAAGGTGATACTTCTGGGGATAACAACTGGGAAGCTTCTAAGCAGACCGGGGATGAGGAGTCTCCAAATGCCTCAGAGGAGGAAAATAAATCAGAAACGGTATCTGAAAAAGCTTCTTCAGAAGAGAAATCTAAGGAAGCTGTAGGCGGTAAAGAAGGTCTAAAAGATTTTTCTTCGGATTCCTCCGATGAGGATCTTCCGACAGATGTATCCGGAAATGGAAAGGACGAGGCGAAAACCGGGAAACAAACAGAAGAGCTGACGGAAGAACAACTAAAAAAGCTGGAGGTCGCCATGGGGGAGTATCTAAAAGAACTGACCGAAGATCTTCCCAAATTTATTCAGGAATCGGAAGTGGATGAGACTGCCTTACCGGAACTTGAAAATGCCACGGTGGTCCAGGTTTCGAAAGAGGATAAGGAAGAACGGGAAGGCGCAGATGAAAAATCTGACCTTATACTGCAAAAAATCCTTTTAGATTTAGTATCAGAAACCGTGGACCAGGACATGGGAGTAGAAGCCCAAATCCGTCTGCAGGAGGAACTGGATGGAATGGAATTTGAAGCAGCCCATAACATGGTAAAAAAAGAGGTTCTGTATAAGAACACCTTCACAGAAACAGAAAAAAGCTGGCTGTCTGCATATGAAGCTTCGGCAAGAAAGGTAGAAAAAAGGCTTCGGACCAGGCTTCTTCCAATCCTGGAAAACCAGAAGGAACGGACGGAACGTCGGATGTATCTTGGAAAAAAGCTGGATATGCGTGCCATTGCGGATCCAGGCGGTGCCGTATATAAGCGGACATTTCCCGGAAAGAAAACAGATGCGGTGGTCTGCGTGTTGGTGGACAATTCTGGTTCCATGATAGGCCATCGTATAGAAGCAGCCAAGGTAGCAGCCCTCACCTTATACGATTTTTGCAGACAAGCCGGAATCCCCATTCTGGTTTACGGGCACCATACGGATGGTTACGATCATCGTGATCCAAGTGGGGAAACTGTTTATTTTCATAGTTATGCAGAGTTCGAGGAAGACAGAAATGACCGTTTGCGGATCATCACTATGGAAAACGATGGCAGTAACCGGGACGGGGCAGCCCTTCTATTTATGGCAAATAAGCTTTTAAAACGTCCGGAAAAACAAAAACTGTTGTTCCTTATCAGTGACGGACTGCCAAATGCAACCTGTTATTTTGGAAGCTATGCTATAGCAGACTTAAAAAAAATCAAGGAAAAGCTCGGAAAGAAAGGAATTTTGTTTCAGGCAGCAGCGATTGGCTGGGATAAAGAAGCTATCCGGAAGATTTATGGAAATGCCTATCTTGATATATCAAGCTTAGAGCAGCTTCCCATCCGACTGACAAAGCAGCTGGCAAAATTACTTCGAAGAGTAAACTAAAAGGAGGAGCATGATGCAGCATAAAAAAAGAAAAAAGATTTATTCCGAACAGTTGTTACAGATCCATGAGGATTCAAAAAAGATACATCCGGGAAAGGAAATCTACGCAACCGGGTATGTGATCGAGCTGAAAAAAGATTGTTATTTTGCAGGCTTTCAGGATGGAAAAATTCTGTGCCGCTCATTTGAGTATGCCCGTTATTTTTCTAACACCCACAGTGCGGAACAGTTTGTAAAAGAATATCTTGGATATGCAGGATTAAGATGCAATCTTTGCAAGGTGGCCTGGGGGCTTGCCGTTCACGGATTAGAGCCCGGATGGAAGGAAAACCTGAAGCCCTATAAAAACCAGGGGCAGATCCTTCAGTTCTCGTCTTATCACGATGGCGTAAACTATCAAAAAGAAAACCATCTGGAACAGACAACCTATGTTCTGCCTCTTGTGGACAGGGAAAAAGAACTTTATATTGCAGCGTAACTTTTTGGGGGACAAGTCGTCCCCCTTAATTAATAGGAAGAAATAATTTTAAATGGAGGCAATAACATGACCGTAAGGAAAGCTGGAAAAGGAATCGTAAGAAGCGGAGGCGGAACTTACCAGATTGGATATACCGATCTGTATGGAAGGGAACGGGAAACGGAACTTAGTGCATTCGGGATGAAGGATCTGGAAGAATTGTGGAGTTCCTTGTGTCCGGAATTTGAATGCCGAAAAAACAGTATCCGCTATATAGAAAGAGCATGAAAAGAAAAACGCAGGGCTTGGTGCCTGCCGAAATGGAGTGAAAAATATGGGAATGTATCATAAAAACCACCTGGTAGGACCTGGATTTAAAAGAATGGCAAAACGCCAGACTTCAAAAGGCATGAGAAGGGCAGCGAAAAAAAGCTGTCAGGAACATTTTGAGGACAGTATTACACTGACCAGAAAAAGCCATAACCTGCATGGGATTGATGCATTTAAGTTTAGTTGAAAAAAGGAGAAGTAAAGAATGGAATGGAACATCTATAAAGACTGGCTGGATCCCGTCTTGTACCGGCAGATGGTGTCCATGATCTATCAGCTGTCCTCAAATGCGGACAAAGAAGCATTTTTAAAACAGGAGAGAGAAAACAGCCTGTTTTATGGAATCTGTGAGCACAGCATGGAGGAAGAATATAATCTTCACTATCCCGGAGAAGTATTAGAGCGTATGAAAGAGCGGAGAACCATGACAAAACCGGTTTACCGGGCTCTTGGGCTTGCGCTTGCAGGGACATCCTGCATTCAGGAGACCTGTATGTTTAATGGTACCCAAAAAAGCGGCTTCTGGAAACAGTTTGGCAAGGTACTTGGAGAAAAGGATTTGTGTTACCTTGCAGTCCGGTGTCTGCTTGCAACAAAAGATCGCAGGCTCTGGGTGGATGCCCTGCACCAGTATCCATACGAAAAAGTGGAGGAAATGATCTTTATCCTTTCCGTTTTTCCAGAGTCGGATACGTTATGGCAGAAATTAAAGGGAAAGATCGCGGCCTGCTTTGGAAGGGAACGCAGGCTGTCTGTTTACGAAGACTGGCATTTTTATGCCTGGATTGCCATGAAATATGAGAAACGGCTGAAAAATGACCGGACCAAAGAAACTGCGGTGTTAAAACAGGTGGTAAAACTTTCCCAGACAAATGCGGCGAATGCAAACGGGGCGTTGGAGGAACAGCTTATAAAAAATGGATATCAAAAAGAAGAGGTCATTTTTTTAAATGGCATATTGACAGGGGCACGAAGATACCTGGATCCGAACTCATTGACCGCGGAGAAGATTGCAGTAAGGGTATTGAAAACCTTTCTGCCAGGAGAAAAGATGTATCCAGATGTGGTGTATGAGTTATGTGAAACTCTTTTAAGAAAATACGACTGTTTTCCAGTGCGCCTTGGTGGACAGGAAAAAATCCAAAATTGCCTGTATGGAATGAAGGTGGAAAATGTCCGGACTTTTTTAACGCTGTTTCCTTTTCGAAAAAATGGGATGAAAGAGTGGCATTATATTAATTTAAACCAGGAAAAATGGCACTGCCTGGTGGCACAGATTAAGGAGGAAGAGTTTGAAAAGTGCGTAAATGACACCCTGCGAAATGGGACATTTGAAAAACCAGAGCTGGAATCCTATCTTGCAGCCTATCAAAAGCTGACCGGACGGGAGTATGTGGAAATCTTCTGGAAGAAAATAGATTACGATCTTCGTCATGTCTTTCATCTGTTAAGCGAAAATGAGATCCTGGATGCCGTCGGTCTTATGAAACAATTTTTAAAGGAATACCGGGAAATGAGAAACAAAGAACCGGATCAGGATGCTTTTGAACCGATCCCTTTTATCGGAGAGGCTGATACCGGGGAGAATCAGACCGGGGAGGCAGAAAAAGTATTTGGGGAGAAATGGGATAGCATGTTGTATTACCTGAAAGCAGATATGGAAGATATAAATACCATGACCAGTTTTTCCATGTTAAAGCTCGTCATTACCCAAATTGGAATAGAGGGAATCCCAGGAATTCTGGAACCATGGAGCATGCTTCAGAGATCCTTTTCGTTGTATCCGTATGGAATTAGTCGTGGAGAATGCGAGATCTGCCGCCCGCTGTTGGAAAGAGGTGTACATCAGGAATTATTTATGTGGATCGAGGAACATCTGTTTTTAACAGATGTTGGAAACTACATCAGCTTTTTGAGGAGCATCCTGTTAAAAGACAGTACAGGACTTTGGATGGAACCAAAGGAAGCTATGCAGATGGCAAAAGAAATCCTTCCCTATCTGGAGGACAGTAGTGGGAAAGAAACGCTGCGAAGAAAATACATGTCAGAGGAAGAGCTGCGAAGCCTTGAAAGGGAAAAGGAGTGGAAACAGGTGCAGGAAACAAGGATGAGAAAGCTGGAAGAGGAAAAGAAAATCAAAAAGGAATTTAATCTTCTGCTTCGGAAAAATAAGGGGACAAATCAGCTTTTCGAACAGATCTATAACTTTTATTACTATGGAAGATATACGGAAAATTCCTTACGTGCCAGGATCATTCTTTCCTATATGCGGGATTATCTGGACAGAAGAGGAAAAATTGTAACCAGCAAAGAGGAAATAAAATATCTGTTGTTGCTGTTTCAGAACCTGTATAAAAATGAACAGATAGCGTTAGAGGGCATCAGGCAGATGATAGATTTGATGGAGGTTGCATAATGATAGAAGTGATAAAAAGACATTTAGCGGAACGAAATATGCTAAAAACGGCGGGCCTGTCTCTTTGTTACCTGGCAAAAAAGGGAGAAGAAAAATGTGTACGGGCAGCAGAAGCCATCATTCAAAATGAAGTTATGGATGTGATCCCGTTCTTGGGGGAACAGGTATGTTTGTACATGATGGAAGATCCGGAAACGATTACCTATCTTGGAATCCTGAAAAAAGAGGGATGTGAGCTGAATGCATACCGGTTCCAGCGGATCCTATTGGATGCGGGGACAGATAAAGTTTCGGATTTTTCTTATGAACAGGTAAAAGCCGTGTATTTTGATCCGCTGGTAACCGATGGAACCGCTTATTCTTATATGAAATATTATGGAGAGCAGAATGTAAGCAAAGAAGAAAAAGAACAGCTGGTAAAAAGTATTGCCATGTGTATGGAGGTGCTGGACTTTGAGAAGGCAGGGGAAAAAGACCATATGCTGCTTGTGAATCCGGTATTCTCATCAGAGCTGCTGCTTGATCTATTGGAAAATGTAAACAACCTTAAAATTCTTCAAGATCAAGGTTTGATGGAGCTTGTCAATACGCTTGCCGGGTATGAAGCTGAGATCCAGTCTCTAAATCAGAAACAGTTCGATCAGATGAAGGAAAGACCTGTTGAGATACTGGAAAAGTTAAGGATTGTGACCGGGTACATTCCAAAAGACAAGCTGACGGATGGATTAAACTTATGGCTGTGGAACGAAGCTCTGTATGAGGATCTTTGTAAGCTGGAACGGGCATTTACAGATGGTGCGGATCCGGCGGAGGTATTTTCTAGCAAAGTGTCCTATGTGAATACCCTGTACCAGAATCCCTTATCTAAAATTTCTCTGTCCAGTTTAAGTGTAGAAAAATCAGAACTTCTATTATATGCCATCACACAGAAAAAGAAGGCATTCTTAAATCTCATCAATGAGGAACCGGAACTTTTTTATGATCTTCTAAATGCTTCCATGCTGTTAAAGAAAGAGATGTACCAGGAGTATATAAACTTAAATACCCTCAACCGGAAAAATTTAAAAGATAGTGCGGATCTGATTTTATCGAATGACAGATTCGAACTTTTGGCAAAGCGGGAGCATACATTTGAAGAGTTAAAGCTTCTTTGTACTGCAAAAGAGGCGTTGATCCGTTTGTATGAACAGCTGACCTGCAAATGTGATGAAAGACTCATGGTTCTTCGGGAACTGATAAAACGGGAGTGTGTGCCGTATTCCTTTTGGAAAGGACAGATAGAACCACTTGCAGCTGCATTATCCAAAAAGCCGTTATCCAGATGGATCCGGGAGGACTTTCGGAACATTTCGGATTTAAGCTACGGAACGGCACTGTGGCTTCTTGTTTACCGGGAGCAGCTAAAAGGCATGGAAAAAGAGATCACCATGGAACAACAGGCCCTCTATCTGTTAAAAGATCTGGTACTGGTAAAAGAGTGTGATTCGTTAAGTGAATTAAAAGAAAAGCTGATCTTAGGGGATGTTTCCTGGAGGCTGCTAAAAGAAAAACTGTCGTTTTCAGAAGAATTTGTACAAAATAATGCTGCTCGGATTGGCAACTTTCTATTTGTAGGTGGGGCTGAGATCATGGAAACTTTTCTGGAACGGCAGCCCTCCAAAATCGAAGAGATCCGGAGACTGGTTACAGCAGAGCTTCTTGGAAAATTTGACGAACTGAAATATCCATCTGGGGATCTCATGCGTGAGATTGATTTTGAGGTATCCGAAGAAGCGGAAAAAGAATGGAAAAAAGACAGGACTTTTACTAGAGGAAACCTGGTATTAAAAGAGGAAACCGGTCTTCTTCCAGTCATGCAGATTGGAGAGATTCCAAGCTATTCCTGCCTCTCCTACCGTTCAGGGTTAAACAGCGATTGCCTGTTATCCTGCTTTGATTCGAATAAAAAGTTTTTCTTTATCCGAAAAAATGGACAGGTGGTATTTCGGACCATGATACGATTGACAAAGGGATCCTATGTGGGTGACAGAATGCGAAAAAAGATTCAGTTTGCAGATCTGGCAGAACCTGGGGAACCAAAAGAGGAGGAAGGGGAGGAACTGGTATTGTTCTTGGAGCGCTATTACGAGAAGAATCTGACAAATGAGGAAATGGACCAGGCAATATACCTTGCATTTGTGGCTGCAAAAGAAAAAGCCAAAAAGCTGGGAGCCAGGTTGGTTCTTAGCTGCTATTACCAGGATGATGTGAAAACGAAGGAATATATAAAAAGCAATTATTATTTATATATTTCCAAATCCAAAAACGGCAGCCAGTACCTGGATAGCCTATACGGGGAAGCGTCTGTTTCTGCTTCTGGAGACTATAGCAGCAATATTTTTTTGCTGGAAAATAAAGAACAGGAGGTAGCAGCGTGAGCGTGCAGAAGCTAAGAAAAGAAAGGGCAAAGAAGTTAAGATATAAAAAGCCCATTGCAAAAGGGCTGAATTGTCAGGATATTTTAAATAACTTGTATGAAATGTACGAGGAATGTACAAATGTCATTTGGTTTATGGATAACGATCAAGAAACCCTTTTAGAGTCCTTGAATGATGATGAAGCGGAGGCAGAGGAATTTAAAATTGCGTTTTGTAGCTTGCAGGCAGACTGTGACCAGATGATGGAGGATCTTCAGGAAGAGTGGATTCCTAAGTGTTTTGATTTGTTTTTCGTTGCGGCAAAAGCGGGGGATTATCTTGGTTATGATTCCTACGAGCAGGATTATTTTGGAATCCGTGGAAACGAGGCCTGGGTTGAAGATGAGGCAAAAGAAAAGTTAATGCGGCTTACCAAGACTGAATTGATCGCAGCAATGCGTCAGTGCTTTAAGGTTTATCAGTCCTATGTTGGGCTTCAGTATCGGTATGACAACTTGACTGCGGCAATGGCGTTTATAAAAGGGGAGCATACGGACTACCTGGGGATTATAAAGAAAATCGAAGACCTGTATGAGGCTGCCAGTAAAGAACAAGGAGATTATGCGAAATATACACAAGCCTGGCGGGAGTTTGACCGCTTTGCAAAGGAAATCCCAAATGAAGTATGGATATTCTAAGAAAAGATGAGTGAGGAAGTGTGTATGGCAAGGGCATTGTATGATTTATGTAGAAAGGACGGAACGGTGATGGTTTATTCCATCACCGGACCGGAAGTGGCAGCAGCAATCGGCTGTAAGCTGCAGGATGTTTATAATTCTGCGTGTTATGGACAATTGATCCAGCACATCTATTATGCGGAAGTGATTGACCGTCCGCTTAGCAGGAGAAAGGATATTACCCTCTTAACGGAGTATGACCGTGTCCGCAAGGAATTTCTAAAGAGACACAAAAACAGAAGAAAATTGTTTGTTAAATAGGAGAAAGTAAGGGACTGGAAACAGTCCCTTACAAAAATACTGAGAATTGTGACGTGAAGCGTGTTGTTGGGAATGGCAACTCTTTTTGAAAATCGATCGGGTATTTTATGCATTGGTTTTGACAAAAAATATATTTTACAGTACTGTGATAGAAAAAGGAGTATTGGAAATGAAGCTACAGGATAGATTGGAACAATATTTAGAATATTGCATTTACAGAAAAGAACTGGACTCAAAAACGGTAAAAGCGTACCGGATCGACTTGAATCAGTTCTTTTCTTTTGTATGCTGTGATGTGCCAGAAAAAGAAACGATTGAGCGGTATATTACGGAGCTACATAAAAAATATAAGCAGAAAACGGTGAAAAGAAAAATTGCATCGGTAAAAGCCTTTTATAGTTACCTGGAAGAAGAGGAACTGTTAAAACAGAATCCGTTTCGAAAAATAAAAGTTAAATTTAAAGAAACAATAGTTCTGCCTCGGATTATCCCAAGAGATGAGATAGAGCAGCTCTTAAATTATATGTATACTTACCTGAATGGTCTTTCTGGCATTGGATATAAATATGGTTTGCGTGATGTAGCGGTTGTAGAGCTGTTTTTTGCCACTGGAGCCAGAGTATATGAAATATCGAATATTCGAAATGAGAGTATGGATTTGAATTCCGGACGAATAAGAATTATGGGAAAGGGAGGAAAAGAGCGGTATATCCAAATCAGCAATAAAACTGTTATAGAAATTCTGCGGAAATACTATGTAGAAAATGAGAGGGAAATAAAGAAGTGTGGATATTTTTTTGTGAATAATAGAGGAAACAGATACACAGAACAATCTATTCGTTTTATGTTAAAGAAATACACGAAGAATGCTGGGATTGAATCAAAAATTACACCCCACATGTTCCGACATTCCTTTGCTACATATTTGATTGAGGAAGGCGTAGACGTGAGCTGTGTGCAGCAGATTTTGGGGCATTCATCAATAAAAACAACTCAGATCTATATTCACGTAGCAGCCAAAAAGCAAGCGGATATTTTGCGAGAACGACATCCGAGAAATAATATGAAAATTATGGATGCTGCGTGATATTAATATTTAGAATATTGGAGCAGTAGGCCAGCTGAAAGCAGGTGGTCTTTTTTATGTGCATAAATGTGAAATGCTGGAAATCATGTAATAGCATTTCTCAAAAAATAATTATATAGTATTAAAATATGGAAAATTTGTATGAAATTTGATATAATCTTTGTAGATAATTCTTAATTATCTTAATAAATAAGACATTAGGAGGCAGTGAAATGATTTCACAAGAAAATTCGACAGGTAGA
>NZ_JBDPGY010000021.1:0-144 GCF_039841815.1 Ruminococcus sp. 1001136sp1
AATCCAGCTAACATTTTCGAACGCTTTGAAGCCCGTCGCCAAGAGGATTTGAACCTCCGACCCCTCGCTTAGGAGGCGAGTGCTCTATCCAGCTGAGCTATGACGACACATGCCGCAAACCCTTGATTTTACTGGGTTTCTAGG
>NZ_JBDPGY010000021.1:243-65593 GCF_039841815.1 Ruminococcus sp. 1001136sp1
TCTTAGGAGGCGAGTGCTCTATCCAGCTGAGCTATGACGACACATGCCGCAAACCCTTGATTTTACTGGGTTTCTAGGATTTTTCCCTTCGGCCATATATAAGATTATCAACTCTTTTTCGAGTTGTCAATCTACAGATTTTTTTGATTTGGTAACATTAGAACGTTCCCCAATTTGGGGAATGCTTTGTTGTCACCATTAGCATTTTTCAGAATAGATTCGAACTGAAAGTTGTTTTTCATTTTTTCCCTTTGGGGAATGCCTCGGCTTTCTCTTAGGAGGCGAGTGCTCTATCCAGCTGAGCTATGACGACACATGCCGCAAACCCTTGATTTTACTGGGTTTCTGGGATTTTCCAATTCGGCCATATATAAGATTATCAACTCTTTTTCGAGTTGTCAATCTACAGTTTTTTTACTTTGGTAACATTAGAACGTTCCCCAAATTGGGGAATGCTTTGTTGTCACCTTTGGCATTTTTCAGAATAGATTCGAACTGAAAGTTGTTTTTCATTTTTTCCCTTTGGGGAATGCCTCGGCTTTCTCTTAGGAGGCACTTGTTCTATCCATTAAACTGACAGGACAAATCTGTAGCTTCAATTGTACTATAATTACACACAAATTACAAGACTTTTCTTCTGTGCCTTCCTTACAATGGTTACTGTTCGCCAGGGCATGTTGCAAAAAGCTTTTTACAAGATGTGCATCACGAAGCAGTTACCACTTTTGAAACATAAATTGATGCACTATACGGTTGGCATCTGTATACTTGTAAGAGCTTTGGCACAGTGCTAGAATAGTAAAAGTTATATTTTTCAAATAGATTTTTAATTACCAGAAGGAGACCTCAGCCATGCAGCAGGAATTTATTACAGTAACCTTCAATCGCACGAAGATTGCGATCCGATGTTCAGATATTCTCTATGTGATCATGTCCGATGATTATTGCAGGATTCACATGTTTGATGAAAACGTTTATTGTTGCCGAATGACACTGAAAGAATTAAAGAAACAGTTGAATGAAGAATTTATGGAGGTAAAACGCGGCTGTATGGTAGCTGTGTCTGCAATCAGTGATATTGGAGACAGGATTTTGCTGTCTAATGGTGAGAAGATTTGCTATACAAAACGCAAAAAAAGGGTGCTCAGAGAAGAACTGCAGAAAAATCAGGAGCTTATAATTGCAAAAATCAGTAAAAAAAAGCTGCCGCTGACAGCAGAAGAGTATCGTAAATATTATAAAATATGTGATGCTCTCCCTTTTGCATTCACAGATATAGAAATGGTATTCAATGAAGAAAAAAAGGCAGTGGACTGGATCTTCCGCTATGGGAACGAAGCGCTGGCTGCCCTGGAAAAGCAGCCCTTAGACAAGATGATCGGAAGTTCTTTTTCCAGTCTTTTTTCCAATATGGACGCAAAATGGCTTCATGTTTATGAACGTGCCACCTTGTATGGTGAAACACTGGAAATCATGGACTATAGTCCTGAAATAGATACGAATCTGAAAATTATATGTTTTCCTACATTTCCAGGACACTGCGGATGCATTTTGTTTAATGCAGACAAAATGAAATCTATAAGTGAAGAAAATCATCTGGTCAGATTGGTTGAAGTTTCCATGAAAAATAATTCCTCCAAATAACAAATGTCGTTTTACCGCTTATCATGTTGATTTACCGCAATAGAAATGTTATTTCGCTATAATTCGATTGTTCCCCTGATATATTCATGCTATATTTTTATTAGATATTATTTTTTGCAATCAATTAAGATTCACAGCAGAAAATATCTGAATTTTTTGCAGAACAAGGGGGGAAACATATCATGAAAAGAAAAAAGCAGTTACTTTGACTACCGCTGCATTAGCACTTACTATGACTGTCTGCGGTAGTTCCAGCGCGATTGCCGCATCAGAATTAACAGCGGAAAGCAAACCAGCCACCCAGTATACCATTGATGCAAATCAGGAAGTTTATGCATTGTTGGATTTCGAGGATACTGAGGAGTTTGAAAATGCTACAAAAGGTCTGATTGCGTCTCCGGATACTCTGGATATTTATGATGAGAACGGGAAGCTTGTATGGAGTCAGACAGCGTATGCTTTTCTGGATCAGGATGCTCCGGATACAGCGAATCCAAGTCTTTGGAGAGATACACAGCTGAATCATATTTATGGTCTTTTTGAAGTAACCGATGGAATCTATCAGGTGCGTGGCTATGATATGTCAAATATCACCTTCATAAAAGGTGATACGGGATGGATTGTAGTAGATCCACTGATGAGCATGGAATGTGCGGCAGCGGCTTTTTCCCTGGTAGAAGAGAATCTGGGCACTTTTCCTGTAAAGGCAGTGATTTACAGCCATTCCCATGTTGATCATTTCGGTGGAGTCAGGGGAATTATTTCAGAAGAAGATGTACAATCCGGTGATGTGCAGGTAATTGCACCGGAGGGCTTTGAGAAGCATGCTGTCAGCGAGAATATTTATGCAGGTACTGCCATGGGACGCAGAGCAAGCTATCAGTATGGAACCATGCTTGAGGCCAGTGAAACAGGAGCTCTTGCCATTGGTATTGGCATGGGGCAGTCCAGGGGCAGTACAAGTTATATTTCTCCTACACTTGAAATCACAGAAACCGGTGAGAAGCATACTATTGATGGAGTGGAAATTGAATTTCAGCTTACTCCGGGTACCGAAGCACCGGCGGAGATGAACTTCTGGATTGGATCGAAAAATGCTTTGTGGATGGCTGAAAACTGTACAGGAACACTCCACAACCTGTATACACTCCGCGGAGCCCAGGTACGTGACGGAAACGCATGGGCAGAGTACATTATGGAATCTCTGGTACTTTACGGTGATCAGGCAGATGTAGTATTCCAGTCTCATAACTGGCCACATTGGGGAAATGATATTATTCAAGAATATATGACCAATACTGCAGCTGTATATAAGTTTATTAACGACCAGACATTGCTTTACATTAATGAAGGTTATACGGAAACAGAGATTGCTAATATGATTCAGCTTCCCAAGGAGTTGGAGAAAGTCTGGTATACCCGTCAGTATTATGGCACAGTTTCTCATAATTCGAAGGCAGTATATGAGAAATATATGGGGTGGTATGACGGTAATCCTGTTCATCTTGCCGAACTTACACCATCGGATTATGCACAAAAGCTGGTAGAATATTTCGGTGACACAGATGCGGTTCTTGAAAAAGCAAAAGAAGATTTTGCAAAGGGAGAATATCAGTGGGTTGCCCAGATCACCAATACGCTGGTTTTTGCTGATCCGGAAAATATGGATGCACGTTATCTTTGTGCAGATGCATTAGAGCAATTGGGGTATCAGGCAGAATCCGGTCCATGGCGCAGTGCTTACCTTTGTGCGGCACAGGAGCTGCGAAATGGTACAAATACCGATGATGCAACGCGAGGCAATGGTAACGGTGATGTTATTTTACATATGACACCTGAAATGATTTTGGATTATCTGGGAATTCTTGTAGATACAACGAAGGTTCCGGATCTGACCTTTACAGCAAATCTTATATTGCCGGAAGGTAATTATGTACTCCGCGTGAAAAATGGTGTACTTCTTTATCAGAAAGATACACAGGATGCGGATGCGGATGTGACATGGACTACCAAACGTGCCGGACTGCTGTCTATTATTCAGAAAAACACGGAAAATATTGCAGCTTTGATCCAGCAGGAGGGTGATGAGACCTGCCTGACACGATTGATGGATGCAGTTACGGTTACCTCAGAGTATAAATATTTTAATATTATCGAGCCATAAAGCGACTGAGACCTCGGCAACGAACACAGAGGAAGCTATTACTGGAAAAGCACCTGTAAATCAGTTTATACATGGTGTTGCACTGGCAGATGCGCAATTCAGGAATGTGGTAACTCCTAATGTGGATACGATCTTTTCACAGGTCTGGTATGATCTGCGCGAAGAACCAATGATCTATGAGCTTCCGGAAACAGATCGTTTTTGTAAGGTTCAGGTACTGGATGCCTGGACAAACACTGCCGCAGTTCTTAATCCGGCAAACGTGAATTAATATTTCCACAGGATACATTTATCAAGTAAAAAAGGATCCCTCGCAAGGTAGAAGGCTAACAAGCCTCGACCTTGCCGGGATCCTTTCATTTACATTCCTTTCATTTTAAAATCAGCTTTCCCATTCTGTTTCACCTTATACAAAGCCATATCTGCGCTTTTACAAAGAGACATAACGTCTTCTCCCTGCTCCGGGAATGCAGCTCCGCCTGCGCTGGCTGAAAGCTCTACAACCTCTCCTGTAGGCAGTGTAAGCTGGGAAATCATCCTCTGAAACGTTTCCATATAAGTCCGCGCCATTTCCCCTGTAAGATTCTTCAGGTAAACCACAAATTCATCACCGCCATACCGGCCGATTATGCTATCCTCCGGGAAACAGCTTTTCATAGTTTTCGCAAAATGCTTCAGGCAGAAGTCTCCATTGTTATGACCGTAAGTATCATTATAAATTTTAAAATTATCTACATCAATAAAGATGAAGATGCCTGGCGTTTTTTTACGCAATTCTTCTTCCACGGCAATCTGAAAAGCTCTACGGTTCAGAATTCCGGTAAGAGGATCTGTAGTAGACAATCCCATGTACATTTTCTTATCTTTTTTCTCCAACAGCACAAGGGTCAGCATGTACAGCATCGTGAAGCCTACCAGAATACTTCCATATACTCCGCCCCAGGCGGAAAACTGCTGAGTAATATCAGAAATATTCTTATTTGTCAATTCAACGATCACATACCAGCCTGGCATAACAGAAATACTCCTATAGGAAATTGTAGATTCCTCTCCTCTGATAATAGCGGAAAATCTCCCATCCTTCTTTCCGGAACGCATGTCCTTTATCCACTGGTTGTAGGAATAACCTGCATCATACTGGAAATACTTCTGCTGAAGTAAAAGATTGTTCCAACTGCCAGACGGGCCGGAATTGTCACTGACACAGGTAATAAAATTTTCTGAATCGGCCTTTAACAGGTGAATACTGATCTTGCCCTGAAGCAGCTCATACTCACCCAACTGTCTGAGATTTTCAATCATAATCGACACATAAAGTGTATGAACCAGTGAAGTATCCCCTACTGGCACAAAAACGGTCATGGTCATATTTCCAGTTCTGCTGGACTGGTAAGGATCCGAGTTAAAAGACGTATCCGAAGCCAGCGCCGCCTCATCCAGCTTCTTCTTTTTGATATCGGAAACAGCGCAGCTGCTGCTGCCATAAATTTCGCCATCATTCATAATAAAACCAATATCACCGAAAACAGTCTTGTCAAGATTTTTCTCCAGCTGTTCCAGGATTTCCTCCGGTTGGGCATTTTCCATAGACCGGATCATCTTTATATCTTCCTGTACATAGTTCTGAAGATATTCCATAGAATCATTCATCTTTTCCGCGTACAGGCCTGTGATCAGCTCCAGATGCTCTGTATTGAAATTCCGCGCAATTCTGCTCAGGTGAAAGTATGCCGCCACGATAATGACGAGGCAGACTGCCAGATACAAAGTCAGCAGGACTTTTCTTTTTCTTTTATTTTTTCTTCGATCTTTCATGAGACAGCATTCTCCATAAGGTAATCAGAATCAACCATAATGACTCCGGTATCAAAATACTTCTGCTCTGATTTTTCTCCCTTTATAAGAGAATTCAGGGAAAGCATTCCCAGATATCCCATCTGATCCTGTTTCTGCAGCACAGTCACTCCATGATACTCCGGATTCTGAAGCATCTGTTTCGTTTCGTCCGCCAGGTCAAAACCCACCAGCACTACATCTGTTCTTTCTTCTTCAAAAAGAGTATTTACGATGCCGACAGTAGATGTGTTATTACAGCCGAAAAAGCCCTTTATATCTGCATTTTCTCTCAATAATGCAGAAGCATCCGATTGTGCCTTTTTCGTATCACCGCCATTAACTCTTATATCCTGAACGATTTCCCACTGCTCCGGTGCATTGCCCGCCCAGAAATTCAGGAATCCGGAAACACGATTTACCATTGCCTGTGAACTATCCGATGACAACTGGATTCCCACTTCCAGTGGGTCTGTGGGTGAATTCCCTGCATCATACAGCAGCTCCAGCATTTCTTTCGCTGCCATTTCTCCGGCATCTATATTATCTGTCATGTAACAGGCATCAAATTCGCTGCTGTTAATAGAAGAATCAATAAGTACTACCGGAATATCCTTTTCCCGTACCTTCTGACAGCTGTCTGCCAGTGAATTGGAATCTGCCGGAGCCAGCAGGATTCCGTCAGCGCCTTGCTCCATAGCCTGGTTCATCAGGTCAATCTGACCGGAAATGTCAGTTTCGTTATCAATTCCGCCAAGATAAACCGCTTCATCCAGTTTTTTTGCAGCTTCTGTTATACCATCTATTACCTTCTCCCAGTAAGCACCATGATAATTTTTCAGAATAACATATATTTGCTTATCGCTTTCCGGATTAGAAATACAGGTATAGTCCACCACAGCGGGCTGCTCTGCTGCCTCCTCCATGTTTGCCTTCGAACTCCCCGAGCAGCCTCCCAGCAGAACAGATGCCACTCCCACAAAAATCAACCGATATGCTTTCGTTCGTCTCATTTTTTCCCCAGTACTTATACTCCAAATTGTAACGCTTGCAGCGCAGATATTGAATAGTTACCAGATATTTTACATTTTTGCATATATTTTTTGTGTATATCTGATATATTATATGCCTGATGTATAAGGGCTATCAATGTCTATTCTTCACGATTCCCAGTCTGCATCCTCCGTTTCTGATTTCTGTTATCTATTTTTCATACTCCTTAACCTTCTTTTCATACTCTTCCTGGTTTTCTATTACATGTTTTACAATATGTCCATGGCTTTTCTTCTTGGCAGCCAGATTCCGGCCAGGACGTTCGGCATATTGATCTTCGGGAATCTCCAATGCATTTGCCACAGCATGAATAATTCCGTTGCTGCTGTATGTGGCTCCGCTGACAGCATCAATGTTCAGACTTTGTTCCTCTTTCATCTCTTCAATTACAACTGGCGCAGCTTTAAAAAAATATTCTTCTGTGTCACAGTATGAGAAGATGGAAATATCCGTTACCTGCTGATTTTCCACAGTAACCTGAACTTCTACATCACCACGAAAAGCATCGGCAGATCCTGTATATACGCCATCGACAAGGTTCCGGAAGCGGCCTGCAGAAATAAATTCAGCCTTGTCCGCAGCTTTATCATCAGAACCATTCTCCGCAGTCTCTGAAGTTCCTGCCTCCTTCAAAGCATTCTGTACAGCCTGAATCAGCCCCTTACTACTATATGTAGCACCGGATACGGTATCTGCATTCGTATTCTGCTGTCCGATTATTGCAGAAAAGATTTCAGCTTTCGCTTTTTCCATATAAGACTTGTCATCCTCATAACTATCCAGTGTAAGACTGGTTATTTTTCCGTCCGCCACACTTACAGTGACACGTATCGCTCCACGATAGCCCTCACCTGTTCCAGTATAAGTACCGTCTTTATATCTGAAACCTTCAACAACACCGCCTGCTATATTTCTATCCTTCGTATAGCTTCTCGCCGTAAGGAGCTGGGAAGCCCCAATCATCACACACGTGAGCAATACTCCGATCACCATTCCATATTTAATTCCAAAATGCACATTTCCTTTCGGGCACCAGCTAATGCACTGCTGGCACGCAATGCACTCTCCACCTGTAACTTGTTCCTTTTTCGTAAAATCAATTCCCATGCTGCATTTCGCAGTACACAAAGAACAGGCACTGCATTCTCGTCCGAGCTTTTCGATTTTCAAAAATGCACCTCTGGAAATCAGTGCATACACCGCTCCCATTGGACAGAAATATCTGCAAAAGAATCTCTTTACCAACACTGATCCTGTCAAAATCACCAAGAGTAAAATTCCCCCCACCGAGCACAAAGGCTTCACTCCCGGCCAATGTCCAGGCACAATATACTGGCCAAATATTTCCCACGGACCTTGCTTTTTCCAGGTCAAAACACCACTCCATATAAATATTACAAAATAAACAAGTACTCCATATTTTGCCAGTTTCAGAACTCTGTCAGCTTTCTTGTATATTTCTGGATTTCTGTTCCGCCTCCAGCTGCCTTTTCCCAGCTTCCGCGCTGCAAACCACAAGAAATCCTGCACAGCTCCAAAGCTGCAGAAAAATCCGCAAAAAAATCTCCCCACCAGTACACTTCCTGGCACTGTCGCGATTAGTACATACACCGAATACCCGACACTCTCCCAGGAAATACTTCCAGCATAGATCTGGGAAAAGATATCTCCAATAGCTGTAAATCCTGTTACGAACAGTTCTGGGATTAAGATAAACGACAGTAGTTGGATAACTATTTTTATCCAGTTGTTCTTTCTATTTTTCATTTTTTAGCTGCTTCTTTTTGTGGGTTATCTTTTTTCAACTGCTTCCAAAATTTCCATTTCACAAACACCGAAAGTCTATCAATAATCATAAAAAAGCACTCCTTTCCAAGTAATAGTATACTCAAAAAAGAATGCCTTTTCTATCATTTTCACATTATTTCTTCACTTTACCGAAAGCTATACATCATCCCAACAACGCCTTCATAATCCCCGCATAGCACACCGACACATTTGTCAGATCTTCCACCTCCGCATATTCATCAATGGTATGCGCCAGATTTTCCCTTGCAGGTCCCATTCCAATAGTACGGATGCCAGCTTCTCCTGCATAATGACTTCCATTTGTACAGAAATTGTAGGTAGTTACCTCTGGAGAAAAACCCTCTTTTTCCAGTTCGGATTTTATTTTTGCCACCCACTCCTCTTCTGCGCCAAACAGCCAGCCTGGGAAAAAACGTTCTCCCTGGATTTTTTCTCCGGTGTAGCATTCCTCTTTTCCCACTGCATAAGAAACCTTATAGGAAAACTGCGGATCCTTTTTCTTCAGCTCTTCCATTTTTTCAATGATTGGCTGAAGCACGCTTTCCTTGGTTTCACCTACCAGAAGTCTGCGGTCATAGGTTGCACGGCAGTATTCCGGAACAACGGAGGCTCCTGGATATGGGGAAGATTTTACGTCTGTCAGCTCCAGGATTCCTTTTCCCAGTTTATCCTGGACAGGCGGCTCGATCTCGCGGATAGCCTGAATGGCCTCACACATTTTATATACTGCATTTACGCCCTTTTCCGGGTTTGCTGAATGTGCCGGAACGCCAAAGGTCTCAACCACAATTTCCGCACGGCCACGCTGTCCTACTTTTAAATTCATTTCAGAAGCTTCACCAATTACCACATAATCCGGTTTCACTTTCTCACTTATTTTTCGCGCAGCAACACCTTCGAAGCATTCTTCATGCACAACACCGGCCACATATACATCTCCGGCAAAATTTTTCCCATTTTCCACCGCATATCTATGCGCAGCAACTGTAAATGCGGCTACCGCACCTTTCATATCAGCAGCTCCTCTGCCATAAAGCTTTCCATCTTCAACAACTGCATGAAATGGATCATGTTTCCAATCCTTTAAATTTCCAACTGGAACCGTGTCTATATGTCCATCAAACAGGACTTTCGAACCATGATTTTTTCCTTTAATATGACCGATCACATTTCCGTAGCAGTCAGTTTCTATCTCATCGAAAACACCGGTCTCTTTCATATACGCCTTTAAAGCTTCCGCCGCTTTATCCTCGTGTCCTGAATAGCTCTGACAGTTTATCAGACTTTTTGCCAGCTCAATTACTTTTTCGTCCCATTTTTCACTTATCATCTACAAATACCTGTGTTGCACCAAGATTAGTTCTCAGTCCCATTAAAATTGTTTTCAATTTTTTCATAGTTAATTTCCGCCTCGTAAAAAAATTGTTTTTAAGTCTGAAAAAGGCGCAGACACATTGAAGTGTTCTACGCCTTTGTAGTTTCGTTTGCTTTTTGATGATTCTGCATTATAGGAGCTTTTTTCGAAGTTGTCAAGAGCTTTTTTATTAACTTTGAGATTGTGTTTTATAACTTAAATTAAATTAGTCTATGAATACGAATCTAAAGGTTCGTCTAAAAATGCAGCTGCCCCTGCAGCCAAATCAGCCCCTTAAATCTGCGTCCCACAGCCGGTTCTCCTAGCAGATCCGCACAGTTTATACACACATCGAACTGGATATCATTGCACTCGATAGTCATCTGGCACAGTTTCTCACCAGTGAGAATGTTCTTAAAATTCACAAAATCCACGATTTCGCCCATCACACTATACTGGTCACATTCAATTCCATGAGGCATAAAACAGGTATCCACAATTGTCAACACATCATCTGTAACAATACGCTCAGAAATCATGGAATACATATCCATATCTTCCATTGTAAGGTCTTCCATGGCTTCTTCATCACCATTTCTGGCAGCCGCGATCAGATTATTGCGGTTTTTTGTCAGCTCTCGCTCTACTTTTACAGCTTCTTTATCTTTCTGAACCGGAAAAAGGATCTTCCCTTCTCTTGCCAGTCCTGTAATCGTCAGTGGCTGTCCTTCACGCACATTCCCCTTATACTTCTCCAGCATATATTCTGCAGGATTCTGAAGATAAAAGATCAAAGTCACGCCAAGGCGCATGTCATCACACGCCCCTGCATAAGACTCTTTTTCTGCGTGTCTCTCCACGACTACACTCTCCTGAGAGGTGATTCCTGTGCCGCGAAAGAACGGAAATGAATATTCTACGTGAAACTCATTGTCTTCATCATACTGTCCACAGACTGTTATTCCACAGTCACAGCCATAATTCTTGGAATATTGTACAAAAATTCCATCCGGATGATTCTCCACTGCAATTTTCTCATCGTAAGTATTTATCACATCCTGAATGATTTCCTGCATTTCTTTACGTGACTTTACCTTTGAAAAGCCAACAGTTCTTAAATAACTATGCACATTATCACCTCCCTGTTAAGCAGTCTTATTGCAAATCAAACAACTTTTCAGATATTCTGATATTCTCCGGACCATCTGATATTTTACTTTTGATCTATTACTATTTTCAGCTCAAAGTCCAATTTTTGGTATTTTTATGCTATTTCATTTTTAAGTCCAATTATTTGGACTTTTTCTCGATTTTTGTCATTCCACCCATGTATGGCTGAAGGGCAACTGGAATATTTACGCTTCCATCTGCATTCAGGTTGTTCTCAAGGAACGCGATCAGCATTCTTGGCGGAGCAACAACTGTGTTATTAAGAGTATGAGCAAGATATTTCTTGCCATCTTTTCCGTTTACACGGATTTTCAGACGACGTGCCTGTGCATCACCAAGGTTGGAGCAGCTTCCTACCTCAAAGTATTTCTTCTGTCTTGGAGACCATGCTTCAACATCCAGGGATTTCACTTTCAGGTCTGCCAGGTCACCAGAGCAGCATTCCAGTGTACGAACCGGAATATCCAGGGAACGAAACAGATCAACAGTGTTCTGCCACAGTTTGTCAAACCACATCTTGCTGTCCTCTGGATTGCAAACTACGATCATCTCCTGCTTCTCAAACTGGTGGATACGGTAAACGCCTCTCTCTTCAAGTCCATGAGCACCTTTCTCTTTACGGAAGCATGGAGAATAACTTGTAAGAGTTTTTGGAAGCTCTTCTTCCGGAATGATCTGGTCAATAAATTTACCAATCATAGAATGCTCACTGGTTCCGATCAGGTACAGATCCTCACCTTCGATCTTGTACATCATGGCATCCATCTCAGCGAAGCTCATAACACCTGTAACAACGTTACTTCTGATCATGAACGGCGGTACACAGTATGTGAATCCTCTGTTAATCATGAAATCACGTGCATATGCAATAACTGCAGAATGAAGTCTTGCGATATCCCCCATCAGATAATAGAAACCATTACCAGCAACACGTCTTGCGCTATCAAGGTCGATTCCGTCAAAAGCTTCCATGATTTCTGTATGATACGGAACTTCGAAATCCGGAACAACAGGCTCACCAAATTTCTCAATCTCAACGTTCTCGCTGTCATCTTTACCAATCGGTACAGATGGGTCAATGATATTCGGGATTACCATCATATCCTTCAGAAGCTCTTCCTCAACTTCTTTCTCTCTCTTGGAAAGTTCCTCAATACGCTCACCGGAAGCTGCAACCTGTTTCTTAACTTCCTCTGCTTCATCCTTCTTTCCCTGGCCCATAAGAGCACCAATCTGTTTGGAAATTTTATTTCTCTCTGCACGAAGAGCTTCTACTTCCTGTTTGATCTCGCGGTTTTCCTTATCCAACTCCAGAACCTTGTCAACCAGCTCCAGTTTGCTGTCCTGGAATTTATTGCGGATGTTCTGCTTTACGATTTCCGGGTTCTCTCTCACAAATTTGATGTCTAACATGTCTTCCTCCTGTACTGATACTTTATTTTTCATAGCAAATATCTGTTTTATTTTTCCATATCTCTTTTTGCAGCAAGTATCTGTTTTATTTTTTCATATCTCTTTTTATGGCAAGTATCTGTTTTGTTTTTCGTTTTATAACAATATTGTCATTACTATTTATTTTTAATAACAATTTTGTCATTTTTCGCTGTTTTTTTATGACTTATACTCATTTTTTACCAACTGTTCGCAGCAACCAATTTACTCATCTTTTTCAATATTTTCCAAGCCAAAATTTACAGCTTTTCTAAGGGCTTCAAGTTCTTCCTGGCTCAACATTACATAGGACTCTCCCTTTACAATTTCTTTCAGATAAAGGAAGCAATTGTCTCTGCTGTGTACTGCATTCAAAATTACTCCGGAATTATCCTGATCCAACAAAGCCAGTGCAAAACTAAGTTTTCCGCCTACATCATCGAACGCATCATACTTTTCAACGCCATATTTGCTGAACATAGATTCCAAATGATGTTTGATAAAGCTGATGTCGTGCTCATGATCCTCTTTGGCTTCATAAAGGCGGTCAATCTGAGCGAATTTTCGTACAAAAACTTTCTCAAGAGATTGTGCGTCACTGCCTTTCATGAACATTTTGTATTTACGTTCCAAACGGCTAAGCCTCATTTTGCTGCTGAATACATTCACCGCCAGAACGATGGTCAGAATCAGCAGTAAAATAATAATGATACCCGGGTCAATTCCCAGGCTGTCAAAAATACTGCTCATGCACTCTCCTTATCTTATTGATTCAAACAACTCAATGATTCTTTCCAGTTCATCTCTGGAATAATATTCAATTTCAATTTTACCTTTATTATTTTTCTTTCTGTGGATAAAAACCCGGGTTCCCATAATGCCCTTCATTTTCTCCTCGAGACTCTCGTAAATCGCATCTTCAGCTGTATTTACCGTCTTCTGAGTTTTCTTCGGTGGCTCCACAATATGTTTTACCAGTTTTTCAGTCTCTCGAACACTTAATTTCTCATCAAAAATCTTCATTGCCACACTTGCCTGCTTATCTTTGTCTGTAATCGCAAGAATTGCACGAGCATGCCCAGCTGAAATCATCTCATCAATCAGCATCTGCTGAACTCTTTCATCCAATTTCAAAAGGCGAAGGGAATTAGTCACTGCAGTTCTGCTCTTAGAAACGCGTTCTGCAATATTATCCTGTTTCAGCTTAAATTCGTCGATCAGACGCTTATAGGCCATCGCTTCCTCTATTGGATTTAAGTCTTCCCGCTGAATATTTTCAATCAGGGAAATCTCAACTACCTGCTGATCATTAAATTCCTTAATGATTACCGGAACTTCTTTCACCCCGGCAAGTTTAGCTGCCCTCCATCTTCTCTCGCCCGCAATAATTTCATAGTAATCGCCTTTATTCGAAACCAGAAGTGGCTGCAAGATGCCAAACTGCTTAATTGATTCAGATAATTCCAATAAAGCATCCTCATCAAACTGCTTGCGTGGCTGAGTTCTGTTTGGCTCTACCTTTGAAATCTTCACAAGCATTTCAGATTTCTTCGGTTCTTCAACTACTGCAGCTTGTGCTGTATCTTTTGTTTCTGCAGCACTCTTCACTGCTGAAGCATTCAAAGAACCTTCTTCCTGCTGATGTAAGCTTTCATTTGTGGCAACTGGCTTTTGCTCCTGTTTTTTTTCAGCTGGCTTCACTGACTTCTCCGGGAAAAGAGCATCCAGACCTCTTCCAAGACCTTTCTTTTTAACTGCCATTACTCAACCTCCCTGTTTATCACTTCTTCCGCAAGAAGGCGATAAGCTTCTGCTCCTGTGGATCTCGGATCATAAAGAGTAATCGGCTGTCCGTAACTTGGAGCTTCTGCCAGTCTGACATTTCTCGGAATAATAGTCTTGTAAATATTCTGCTGAAGATTTTCCTTAACATTCTCTACTACCTGTAGCGATAAATTTGTACGGGCATCATACATAGTAAACACAACGCCCTCAATCTCAAGATCATTATTCAGCCTATCCTTTACCAGATCAATAGTATGTATCAGCTGTGATAGTCCTTCCAATGCATAGTACTCACACTGAATCGGAACCAAAACAGATGTCGCAGCAGTAAGTGCATTAATAGTAAGCATATTCAGAGATGGTGGACAATCAATAATGATATAATCATAATTATTCTTTATTTTGTCAGTAATCTCTTTCAATATGTATTCTTTATTATCAATACCAACAAGCTCAATCTCTGCGCCAGACAGATTTACATTTGATGGTATCAAATCTACATTTTCTACTACATCTTTGACAATCGTCTTCTCAACATCGGACTGTCCTACCAGAAGTTCATACAAGGTATCTTCTACTTCATTTTTATCAACACCTAATCCACTGGTAGTGTTTCCCTGAGGATCCATGTCAATTGTCAGAACCTTTTTTCCCTGTTCTGCCAGGCATGCAGAAAGATTAATGGCTGTGGTAGATTTGCCAACGCCGCCTTTCTGATTAGCAACCGCAATCGTTCTGCCCAATATCAACCCTCCCTTTCATATTATTTAGGTTACTGTTCACACAACATTTTTATAAAAAGCAACATGTTTAATTGTAAAAAGAAGCCTGCTTGCAGGATTCTCCACCTACGGCGGGGCACCTCGAGCGCCATCTAACTTTCTGCCACAGTGTAATCCTACCTGGTAGGGCTTTTTATGCAATAGAAAATTTTAACAGAATTTCTTATTACATAAAAATGTTTCACGTGAAACATTTTGCAAATTTTAATTGCACACAATAACCAAAGTTTATAGATTACACCACCATCCTACAGGTTCTGCAATCTTATCATATAACTATTGCTATTATAACACTTTTAAATTTATCTCGCCACATAATGTTTCACGTGAAACATAGAAAATGGCATTTCTTTTCATAAAAATATTGTCTATTTTTATCTTCTTATTAATTATAACCCTAACTGTGGGATTTTAAACATTTTTTGGAATGTATTTGTTGGAAGTCAACATATAAAAAATTATTATTATTTTCTATTGCTATTTAGTTGATTAAAAGTTCTTCAATGCGGACGCATTTGGACAATGTGTATTACTCACTCGCCGGCGCAACGCTCCAGCAAACTAATCGCTAACTGCGACTAATGCGTTCGGGAGAACCCTCACGCATAAGTCTACGTAAGCGCTGAATTTCGCTTACGCTAAGAGCGCGCCTGAAATGGCTCGCTGGAGTAATACACATTGCCCAAATGCTGTGTACTGGCTGAGACTTGCTGGTTGATAAGAACTTTTAATGAAGAGGGGAGGGGGAGTGATTGTTTTCCCTACACTTTCTTGGCAACGATAGATTTGCAAAAAACAATAAAGTTGCGGGATACCAATTACTTCCCCCACTCCCGTTGTTATCGTTACTGTTTCTTTCTTCCCTTTCCAGCATCAAGCAATTTTGCAATGTATATTCGCAAGCCGCGCATTTCAGGAGCGGTTTTAGTGGAGGTGAGATCCATGACTTACGGAGACTTAGGCGCGAAGGCTCTCCTGAGCGTCTTAGTCGCAGTTAGTCATTAGCTTGCCGGAACGTTGCGACGCGCGGCGGTGAATATACATTGTGAAATCGCGTCCGGGATAACGACCAACACATTAAATAAGTTATAGATTTGGTAAAGCCAATAAAACCGCGAAATATCAACCATATCTAAACAGGTTATCAAAAGCAAATAATATGTCTTTTTTCGTGAAGCATGTTACTGGTCACGAAATGAGTAGCAATCAGTATTGTTGCTGTTCACCAGTGATGCTCCGCGAGGTGTTTTTTGTGAAAAAAATTCACAGAACCCCCGAGAATTAAGTTTGCGCAGCAAACGCTACTTCTTGTGCTTGTCACAAGAAGATTCGTCTTCCTGTGCATCGCAAAGCGTGTTACTGTGAACGGAGTGAACAGCAGCCCAGTATTCTGTCAATTCCCATTTATATGCCAAAAAACATTGTAAAATCAGCCTCTTTGGCGTATAATATACATACAAACTCAAAGGAGGTCCTCTATAAAATGAAAGACACTAAACATAAAATTCCGACTCTGGCCGCGTTGACTACGATTGCCGCTGGTGTCATCCATCTCACCAATAGAGTGATTGTTGCCTCTTCCCAGTTAAAAGAAATGCTTGATTTTTCCAATCACAACTATTATAATTGGCGTTTCGGAAAAATTTATTATACCAAGAAGGGAAAAGGCTCTCCTCTTCTTCTTATTCATGATACAATGCCTGGAGCCAGTGGATACGAATGGTCTCGTGTTGAGGATCAACTTGCTCAAGAGCACACCGTATATACCCTTGATCTATTAGGTTGCGGACGTTCGGAAAAAGCTGGAATTACATATACAAATTTTCTTTTCGTACAAATCATCTGCGATTTTATAAAAAATGTAATTAAAGAGAAAACCGACATCATTGCAAGTGGTTTCTCATGTTCATTTGTTACTACTGCCGCTGCTTACGATAAAGAAAGCATTAATAAAATCATGTTTATTAATCCGGTAAGCATGATTTCTCTTGCCCAAACTACCACAAAAAAGGATAAATTATTCAAATTCTTTATCGAACTGCCTATATTTGGAACCTTTATCTACCATATAATTGTTTCGCGTGAAACAATTAATGATTTCTTCCTTGATAAGCTTTATTATAATCCATTCCATGTAGACAAAGATGTCCTGGATGCATATTATGAAGCTGCGCACAAAGGTGGTTATTATGCAAAATGCCTATACTCCAGCCAAAGTGCTAAATATATGAATATCAACATTCGCCATGCTGTAGAATCAATTGATAACAGCATTTATATCGTAGAAGGTGAAGATGAGCCAAATGGTGCTGCAATTGTAGAAGCTTATCAGAAAGTAAATCCAGCAATTGAGTCAGCAACCATTCCATGTTCCAAGCATTTTCCACATATTGAGAATGTAGAAGCATTTCTTGAGCAAGTTGGTGCATTCTTTTAATTAAAATAAAGATATAGATATGCCTTCAAAGCAGAATAAAAAGCTTCGAGATTGTATAATATAATCCCGAAGTTTTTTTGTTTTTGTAATAATAATTTATTATGCTTTATGCTTTTCCTGTTCTTTCTATATTTCCAGAGCATATTAAAAAAGCTTTCTACAAGATGTACGTCACAATTTGTGGGACTTTGACCAGGATGAGGATGAGGTTGCCGTAGCGAATATGGCAGCCAAATTCAGGAATATATACCACAAAGTAAGGTGTGCGGATTGCGAAAATGTTTTTTGATACATCCCAGAGAGTGTTTGAAAAAGGCTTTCTGCAAGGTGCGCGCCACAATTTGCGGGAGATTTGGCCAGAATGAAGGTGCTGCAACGTGCTACGACACACCCAACTACGGGTAAAATATACTGCAAAGTGGGGGGGTGGATTGAGAAATGATTTTCAAATACATCTCAGAGCTCTTTTCGTATTGTTTTGTTGTTATTTTGTTATTTTTTCAATTATGCGCTGTTCCATTTTATCTTTATACAATCTTTTTGTTTTAATTAGAATTGTTTAAAAGTATATTTTTACATAACAATATATTTTTCAGAGGATTTTTACGATTCATTTGCCTGTTTTGTTGTTCAAAGTACATTAAATAGGCCTTTGTTGTATCATCGTGTCGTTAAGTGTTATTTATTGGACTTTATTGTATGTTTTAGTAGGTTTTTATTTTATAAAAGTTATTATTACATTTTATATTTACCGTAATATTTCAGAAAGCAAAAGCAAAGTTTCTGTTTTCGGACTTTTTATATAGTCGGCTAATGTAAAACCATATGAGTAAAATTCAAAGATTTTTAAAATTTTATTTTCAAAAACAATGCATATAGAAATTCAAACAGACAAAATAGCCAACGTTAATTACATATTTCATACCATTTGAAATATCAGCGGACCAGAGCGTGTTTGGAAAAGGCTTTCTGCAAGATGTGCGTCATAATTTGTAGGAGATTTTGCCCGGATGAGGGCGTCGTAACGAGCTGCGACAACCGAATTCGGACAAAATATACCACAAAATTTGGCACGCAGATTGCAGGAATGATTTTTAAATGCATGCCACAATTCACAGGAGCTTTAACTTAAATTCAGTTGCTGTAGTGAACCACAGCGACCGAATCCGAATAAGATATATAACAAAGCAAGGCGTGCAGATTGCAGGAATGATTTTTCAGACACGCTCGGGCGTAGCCCGCCACACATTTTTTCCATCCGCACCTTCAACTTCACGCATCCAGCTTGATTGATATCGTTATTTGCAAAACGATGTACGCGCATATTCATATCCAGTAGAATTCTTATGCAACAGGCAATTCAACAGTTTTTCCAAACAGCAAAAAAGATCCTTGTCCTGTTTTTTTCACAGGCAAGGATCTTTTTTAATCATTTTTTCAGCTACTACTCTTCAGCATCCTCTGAAGCCTCTGTCGTTTCTGTTTCAGCATTATCTGTAGAAGCATTTGTTTCAGGATCTGTTGTCTCAGCGTTTTCGTTTTCCTCTTTCTCACCAGTTACAGATTCAAATGCCTGAAACAGTTCTTTTACTGTCATTTTATTTACCAGATATACTTTTTTGTTTATAACAGCGGCATAGTAATTTGTATCATAGGAATAATACTCCACTTCCATTTCATTTCCATCTATATCTGTAAATTTCACAGTCATTTCCGGATCTGTATTGGACTTAAATTCATCAGTCAGACGTTTCTGCGCTGTCATGTTGATCAGCTTATTGTAGAACGTTGTAAATGTTGTGCTGTCCAGATCTTTTCCATTTAGTGTATAAGATAAGGTTACACTAGTTGAACTTGTGGTGCTTGCAGTAGAAGAACTGTCATCTGTATTTTCAGTATCTTCGCCGGTCAAATCACCTGATGAAGTGTTATCATCAGCAGCATTTCCCTCTACTTCGTTGCCGTCGGCAACATCACTGCTGGTACTATCTGTTGTATCTTCATCTTCCGTCTCATTATCCGATGTTTCTACGTTTTCATCCTCAGATGTTTCACGTGAAACATTTACGATATAATCTTCTCCTCCGTAGTTCACATCCAGAGTATCCAGATTATTTGCAGACAAATAGCTTACTGTCAAATCCCAGAAATCAGCATTTGTTTTTCCAAGGAAAGTATCAAGAGAATCCTCGGATATTGTATAAATTTCGTTGCTGTCATTCACCCGAACATATCTTCCACCATCTGAAGATTGATCTCCAACCTGAATTACAAGTTCTCTGTCAACCATTTCAGTTTCCGGTTCTGAATCTTCTTCTGCATCTTCAGAACTTTCTGCGGATTCAGTATCTGCTGTTTCCACCCCAGCCTCGTCATCTGATTCAGTTACATCTGTATCTTCTGCTTCGACGTTGTCATCTGCTGTTTCATCTGTATTCTCATTTTCTACAGCTTCTGAATCTTCTGTGTCTGCCACATCCACATCTTCATCTAAGCTTTCGTTTCCATCTGTCTCAGAATCCGCATCTTCATCTGAGCTTTCGTTTCCATCTGTCTCAGAATCCGCATCTTCATCCAAGCTTTCGCTTCCATCTGTTTCAGAATCCGCATTTTCATCCAAGCTTTCGCTTCCATCTGTTTCAGAATCCGCATTTTCATCCGCCTGGTTCTCATCCCCAGATGCCTCTGAGACCTCCTCATCGCCATTTTCAGCCTCGTTTTCATCATCAGTGGACTCTTTCTCAACTTCTTCCTGATAATCCACTGTAATCTCTGCATACGGCTTATCTAATCCGTACTGAGAGAGCTCATCTTCTGCGCAGTTATAATTTACATAACTTGCATAAGCCACACTGGATAATGTACTGGCTAAGGAAGTTGCCTTCGCGGAATCTGCTTTCTCAGTCTCTCCATTGCCAGTAATATTCCAGAAATTATTTTCATCTTTCTCTACAACATAGGAAGAATCCTTTCCATCTACAGAAATTTTGCTGACCGTAGAGGAATCCACAGTTGGGAAAACGCCGCTTTTTGCAAAGTCGTACAAAGTTCCCTCAAAAGAAGAAAACGTGGAATTGCTTACTACATAAACTGTAGAAGAATCCTTGTTCAAGTCAATGTATTCCTGACTTGTGGAATCATTCTCCATTCCAAGCTGAATTACTGTCGTTTCCCCATCTTCTGTGGTAACCGTGATCGTGTTCTCCGGCTGATCCAATTCATACTCTGATGCATCCTCCACATTTTCCAGTGTTCTTTCCGCTTTTATAGAATTCAGGGAGCTGACCAGTGTATCAAATTTATCCTGATCTACCGGGAAACCAGTTTCATCACTTTTCACCCAGAAATCTCCATCTTTTTCAAAGGTAACTTCTTTTTTATCAATTACAAATTTTATTGATTTCACATCAGCAGACGCTATGGAAATAATTTCCGGATTTTCTTCCTCCGCACTTTCAGTATCCGCGGCCTCCTGCTTGGCTACGTAGGCTTTTACGCCTACGTATGCGCCGCTGAGGACAACCAAAACGCCCACTGCTGTAATAAGATTTACTGATTTTTTCTTCATCAGGCTTTTCTCCTCTTTAACCAAATCATAAATCCAATCAACAGGAATGCTCCAGGAATCAGACCAATGGTACAGATTTTCCAGAAGCTTGCATCATATGCTGTCAAAGTCAGATAAGATACTTCCAGACTCTTTGATGGGATAGAAACTGTTGTACTGTCTTCTGTGTCTACCAGAGAACTTAAAGAAGCCATCACAAGTTTCTCATTTCCACCGGAAACCATCTGATTGATCTGGCTCTGCAGCAGGTTTGATGTGGAATAATAAATAATATGAGTCTCTTTATCATCATCTACAGTCTCTGTAATGCTGACACCCAGGTCAAATGGGCCATCCACATCACCGTCTTCCTTTTCAAGAGAACCGCTGTTCAAATCCGTCTTTGAATATGCGCTGTCGGAAGTTGTAAGAAGGCTTTCAATATTCACAGTGTCTCTCACATCATCAGATTTCTGGATTCCCTGCGCATACGGCATCAGAATGTAATATCCGGAAGAAGCCACATCAGATGTAATATCTGTGCTGTTTACAGTTGGAACCAGGTAGTACGGCATCTGAGCGGCATAATGCTGTGCATTTCCTTCAAATACCAGGCCATCTACTCTACTTACGCCGTAGTTTTCCAGCACTGCATCAAAGTTTTCCATTTTTTCTCCTGTGTAATCGGAGAAAATCATTGCTTTTCCACCATTTTCCAGATAATCGATCAATGCAGTCTTCTCATCCTCTGAGATATCTGTTGTAGGAGAATCAATCAGCAGACAGCTGGCATCCTCTGGAACGCTTCCCTCTGTAAGCAGATTCAGGGATTTGATTTCCATGTTTGCTTTCTCAATATCTTCCTTGATCGTAGAATCAAGCTTCTGCTCTCCATGTCCCTCTAATGTGTACAATACCGGCAGGTTTTCACTGGTTACATATGCGATGGCACTTGTGATCTGTCCTTCGCCGTCGAAGCCTGTTGTCTGATAACTGTATGTGTTGTAATCCATTGTAGATTCGTAAATATTGTTATAATTTACAACCTTATTTCTGTCTCCGCATACAACAATTAAGCTATTAGAGGAAAGGTTATCACTGGTGTATTCACTGACAAATTTAGGATTGACCACTGGATCTTTCTGTTCCACCTTAATATGATCAGATTCATCTGCATATCTTTGAAGCAGATTACTGATAGTCTCATCCTCACTTCCGCTCTGGGCGATCTGATATATGGTTACATCCTTGTCCAGATCTTTCAGCATCGCTTTTGTCTCATCACCGATGGTGTAAAGTTTCTCGGAGCTGATATCCAGCTGCGTATACTTTGAAGGAAGATTTCCTACAATCATATTTATAACAATAATGATAGCAACGAAAACAACAATCATAACAGAACTATAGCTTCCATTTTTCAAGTACTTTTTATTAATACTGTCTTTAAATTTTCGTTTTTCTTTTTTGTTATTATTGTTATTACTTTCAGCACTTTCAATATCAATTGCATTTTTATCGTTATTGTCAATATTGTTATCATTTTTCTTCTTAAAAAACATTTTCCCCACCTCCTTAATTCCAACGTCTCTTCAAAATTGTCTGCATGGTAAGGAATATACAAATGGCAATGACAGACAGGAAATAAAGAACTCCAGTCACATCAAAAATACTGTTTGTAAAGTTTTCAAAGTGTGAACTTAAGTTAAACACTTCAAGAACCTTCTGGATTCCTCCTTCAAATACGCTGGATTTTACAACATAAATAATCACCAGTGCCACTTCTCCAATCACGCAGACAGCACCTGAAATCACTGCATTTTTAATCATACTGTAGATCATAAGGCTAAGCGCTATGATCAGAATGCCAAATGTCACACATGTAGACATTGCTGTTTCTGAGAAAAAGGAAGAAATTCCATTCATCATATAAAAAGCAAATAAAAATACAAAGGTAAGAACTGCTGCAATTACCTGGCTCTCAGTGATTGCTGAGAAAAATACGCCGATTGCAATGTTTGCACTTCCCAAAAGGAAAAATCCAAGGAGTGCTGTGTACGCGGAACCAAATGCAACGGTTCCGAACTTCGCCATAATCAGCGGATAAGTTGCAAGAACTGCAATAGGGATTGCATAAATAGTCACAAGTGCAAGATATTTTCCCATTACGATGCCGGATACAGATACTGGAGAAGTAAGCAGAAGCTGGTCTGTTTTCTGCTTTCTTTCCTCAGCAAGTACACGCATGGTCAGGATCGGCACTGCAATCAGAAACACAAAGGTCATGGCATTTAAAGTATATTCAAATTTCGGATAAGCAGCTGAAAGCTGGTACGCTGAAAAGTAAATACCTGCGATCAGCAACACAAAAAACATAAACAGGTAGCCGACCATGGAGGTCAGGTAGCTTTTCAGCTCTCTTTTATAAATAGCAAGCATGGTTTACTCTTCCCCCTTTTCTTCCTCAGATGCGGCAAAACTATCCTGTTTATCACCAGACAGTCCATTATCTGACACATCATTGGATACTTCGCCCGATTCATCAAACTCTTTTTCTTCAAGTCCATTATCAGGGACAGTATCTTCGTTTTTCTCATTCAAATACTTCTCAGCATCTGCTGCCGTCTTAAAGAAAGATTTTCCGGATTTTTTTCCTGACGCATCTTTATCTTTTTTCTCGCTCTCTGTAAGTTCAAGGAAGATCTCCTCCAGAGAAACTTTCTTAGACTGCATTTCAAGGATCGGACAGCTGGCATTTACCATACTGTAGAACACTTTTTCACGCACATCCATATTCTCTTCTGTTCCCACTGTAATGGCATATACGCCTTCCTCCGGGCTTTTCTTTACCGTAACCTCTTTTACCCCTTCTACGGCCTCCAGAGCGGCTCTGATAGTGTCTTTCTGACCTTTTACAAGCAGATTCAGGTTGTTTGAGCCTGCTGCCAGTTTTCCCAGATTCTCAGGGGTATCGCTGGCTACCAGTTTTCCATGGGAAATGATCAGCACGTAGTCGCAAACGGCGCTGACTTCGGACAAAATATGGGAGCTAAGGATAACGGTGTGTTTCTGTTTCAGGCCTTTGATCAGATCGCGGATTTCGTTGATCTGTTTTGGGTCAAGACCGACAGTCGGCTCATCCAGAATGATGACTTCCGGGTAGCCAAGCACTGCCTGGGCGATTCCTACACGCTGTCTGTAACCTTTGGAAAGATTCTTGATCAGGCGGTTTTTCATGTCGGTGATCTTTACCATATCCATGATTTCTTCGATCATGGATGCTTTTTTATCTTTAGGAATTTTCTTCAGATCTGCTACGAATTTCAGATATTCCAGAACGGTCATATCAAAATAAAGAGGTGGCATTTCGGGTAGATATCCGATGCATTTTTTTGCCTCCTCAGGTTCTTCCAGAATATCATGACCGTCTATGACTACTGTTCCCTCGGTGGATGCAATATAGCCGGTTATCATATTCATGGTCGTGGATTTTCCAGCACCGTTGGGGCCCAGGAAACCATAAATCTTGCCTTTCTCTATTTCAAAAGAAAGGTGGTCTACAGCGGTGTGATCGCCGTAGCGTTTTACCAGATTTTTTACTTCAATCAAGTTTCTTACCTCCTTCAAGTTGCAGATGCATGGCTTATCCCATGCATCTGTTTATGATTATTTTATGTGCAACCTGTGAGGAAATTTAGATAATTATGTGAGAAATATGTGATTATTTTGTGTTGGAAATGTGTCCCAAAATAAAATACATTCCGCAAAGTGGGGCATGCAGATTGCGGGAATGATTTTTCAAACACGCTCTAAGGCACGGGGATGTGGAATAGAAAAAAAATCAAAGACAGTTGCGAGGAAGCTGGAAATCCTATGCCAGAATATACGATTAAGTGTGAGGATATTATGGTTATGTTTAAGAGCTTGGTTAGTAGCTTGGTTAATCACACTAACCAAGCTACTAACCAAACTATTCCCAATGAAGACAATTCCATAGCAACTCGTATTTTGAAAGTGATTGAGACAGAACCTATGTTATCTCAGAAAAAAATCGCCGATATTATCGGAGAGAAATATAGTACGGATTTCTTCCTCTTTCAGGCCTAAAGTTATCTTAATATTAACATATATTCTACGCCAGCGGCTCCTTCGCCGGCAAGCCAGCCTTCCTGGGGTACTTTTTCGCGGTCGGTTTCATCTTCTTGATCACCACAAAAGAACGATCCATATCCGTGTCCATAAGTGGAAATTTCACTACATCCTGAACTTTTCCACCAAGGATTTTCACAGCATTTTCTGCCTGCGCAAGCTCTTCATCAATCTTGCCGGATTTATAAGAAATAAAGCTGCCACCTTCTTTTACAAAGGGGATACAATACTCGGAAAGGGTGCTTAAATTGGCTACTGCGCGGGAGACACAGAAGTCATATTTTTCTCTGTGTTCCTTCTGTTTCGCGTAGTCTTCGGCTCTTCCGTGAAGCGCTGTTACGTCTTTTAAACCAAGCATTTCGATTACTTCATTAAGGAAATTCACCCTTTTATTCAAAGAATCCAGAAGGGTGATTTTAAGCTCCGGAAAAGCAATTTTCAGCGGGATTCCAGGGAAACCAGCGCCGGTTCCGATATCGATCACGGACTTTCCCGCCAGCTTTTTCTGGTCAAAACTGCCTACTTTTACGATAGATAAACTGTCAAGAAAATGCTTTAAAATCACCTCGTTGTACTCGGTAATTGCAGTTAAATTCATTACCTTATTTTTCTCTACAAGGTACTCATAATAAGTGATAAACTGCTTCTTCTGCTCCTGGGACAGAGCAATTCCAAGCTCTTCAAGTCCTTTCTCAAAGAGGGTTAAATCATATTCCATAAACTTCTCCTTATACCTCAAACTACTTATTTTTTTACTTTCCAGTTGCTAATACACAGCGTTTTTGCAAGTAATATTCTTTAGCAGGTCATTTCAGGTGCGTTTTTAACGAAGGTGAAATCCACTGGTCAGGTCGACTTAGACAAGAGGTCTCTCCCAAGCGTCTTAGTCGTAGTTACCAGTTATTTCACCGTAGAGCGTGTTTGAAAAATCATTTCCGCAATCTGCACGCCCCACTTTGCGGGAGATTTTGCCCGAATTCGGTTGCCGTAGCCCGCTACGGCGCCCTTATCCGAACAAAATCTCCCACAAATTGTGACACACATCTTGCAGAAAGCCTTTTTCAAACACGCTCTAGTGCCCAACCGACCTGCGTGGAATATTACTTGCAGAAACGCGTCCGTTTAGTGACGCTCCTTCCCATACTGCTCCATATAAACCAGCAGCACCGAAATATCCGCCGGTGAAACACCGGAAATTCGGGATGCCTGTCCAATGGAAACAGGTCTGTAAAGTTCCAGTTTCTGCCGTGCCTCAATGCGCAGGCTCTTTACTTTCTCATAGTCCAGATCCTCTGGAATCTTCTTGGCTTCCAGCTTCTTAAACTGCTCTACCTGCTTCATCTGGCGGCGGATATAACCGTCGTATTTAATATTAATGTTTACCTGCTCCTGCACATCCCAGGCAAGTTCAGGGCGGTTCTTATCAATAGGAGCCACCTCTGCATAGGAAAGCTCCGGTCTGCGGATCAGCTCTGCAAGACTGATTCCTGACTTAAGTGGTGTGCTTCCTTTGCTTTCCAGAAGGCTCTGAACTGCCTCTGTCATACCCACATTTGTATTCTCCACACGCTGGATTTCTTCCGCTATCAAGCGTTCTTTTTCCACTACTTTTGCATAGGTTTCGTCATCTACAAGACCTACCTCCCAGCCCTTTTTACGAAGTCTCAGATCCGCATTATCCTGACGGAGAAGTAGACGGTACTCGGCACGGCTGGTCATCATACGGTATGGCTCATGGTTCTCTTTTGTAACCAGATCATCAATGAGAACACCGATATAAGCCTCAGAACGATCCAGGATCAGCTGCTCTTTTCCCAGCACTTCCATGGCTGCATTGATACCAGCGATCAGTCCCTGGGCTGCTGCCTCCTCGTAACCTGAACTTCCATTAAACTGTCCGCCACTGAAAAGACCTTTAATTTTCTTAAACTCCAGCGTTGGATAAAGCTGTCTTGGGTTAATACAATCGTACTCAATAGCATAAGCATTCTTCACAATTTTTGCATGCTCAAGGCCTGGTACGCTGTGGTACATTTCCTCCTGCACATCTTCCGGCAAAGAGCTGGACATACCGCCAATGTACATCTCATTTGTGTACATTCCCTCTGGCTCAATAAACACCTGATGTCTTTTTTTATCTGCAAAACGAACTACTTTATCCTCAATAGAAGGGCAATAACGCGGACCAGTTCCTTCGATCATACCAGAGTACAGTGGGGAACGATCCAGGTTTGCACGGATGATATCATGGGTAGCCTCATTGGTATAAGTCAGCCAGCAGGATTTCTGCTCGATCTGCACATCCTCCGGATCTGTGGAAAAAGAAAATGGCACTACTCTCTCATCCCCAAACTGCTCTTCCATCTTGCTGTAGTCGATGGTATTTCCTGCAATTCGGGCAGGTGTTCCAGTCTTGAAACGGAACATTTCAATTCCCAGTTCTTTCAGAGAATCAGTCAGATAATTGGCTGCCTGCAGTCCATTTGGACCTGTATAATTGCTTACATCACCGTAAATACAGCGTGCTTTCAGATAAGTTCCAGTACACAAAACTACCGCCTTACAATGGTAGACAGCGCCGGAATACGTCTTCACACCTGTGATCTTGCCATCCTCTACCAGAAGCTTGGTAACCTCTCCCTGGCGGATGGTCAGGTTCTCCTGATTCTCCAACGTCTTTCTCATTTCATTACTGTAAGCCTGCTTATCAGCCTGAGCACGAAGGGAATGCACTGCCGGACCCTTGGAACAGTTCAGCATCTTAGACTGAATAAAAGTCTTGTCAATATTTTTTCCCATCTCTCCACCAAGAGCATCCAACTCACGGACCAGATGTCCCTTTGAACTACCGCCTACATTTGGGTTACAAGGCATCAGCGCAATACTCTCTGCGCTTACCGTAAACATGATCGTATTCAATCCCAGTCTCGCCCCAGCCAGCGCAGCCTCACAGCCAGCGTGTCCGGCACCGACCACTACTATGTCATAATTCTCCTCTAAATTTTTCATTTTTATCTCCTCTATAACACACTCATTCATATATTATCGCGTCCCTCTGCCACTACTTACCCATACAAAACTTACTAAATATCTCATTCACCAGATCTTCCCCAACTTCCTCTCCTGTGATCTTTCCAAGGCTTCCATAAGCAGCCATCAGATCAATGGAAAAGAAGTCTTCCGGCATGCCATCCTCAATACTCTTTTTTACCATTGCAAGGCTGTCTGCTGCCTCTTCCAATGCCTCTTTGTGACGGGCATTTGTAATATAAACCTCATCGTTAAAGGAGATTTTCCCGCTGAAAAACATACTCTTAATGGTATCCGCCAGCTGGGCAATTCCAGTCTCCTCTTTCGCAGAAATCGGAATGAGAGGATGGTTGATTTTCTCCTTTAATGCCTCCATGCTCACAGCCGAAGCAAGATCTGTTTTATTGTACAGTACAATTGCTTTTCTGTCTTTCAGCATTTCAATGATTTCTTCATCATTTTCATCAAGCGGTGTAGAGCTGTCTACTACGTATAACACCAGATCTGCACCTTTTGCAACCTCCCGGGCTCTGGAAACACCGATTTTCTCCACCACATCCTCTGTCTCGCGGATGCCTGCCGTATCCACAATTTTCAGCGTAATTCCATGAAGAGTAATATACTCCTCCAGAATATCTCTTGTAGTACCCTCAATATCCGTTACAATGGCCTTATTTTCCCCTACAAGAAGGTTTAACAGGGAGGACTTACCTGCATTTGGCTTACCCACGATAACCGTCTCAATTCCTTCCCGGATGATCTTGCCATCTGTGGAGGTTTTCAACAACTCTTCAATGGATTTCTGCTCTTTTTCCACAATTCCATGTAATTTCTGTGGATATCCCTCCAGACTGATGTGCTCCGGATCATCCAGAGCAGACTCGATAAAAGCAATCTCGTAGATCAGGTCGCTTCGAATCTCCTTGATGGTCTTCTGTACAGAACCTTTCAGCTGACTCATGGAGCTTTTCAACGCATATTCATTTTTCGCCTGGATCACATCCATAACTGCCTCTGCCTGGGAAAGATCCAGCCTGCCATTTAAGAAGGCTCTCTTGGTAAACTCTCCGGGGCCAGCAATCTTGGCGCCGTTTTTCAAAACCGTTTCCAGAACCCGGTTCATAGCATAGACACCACCGTGACAATCAATCTCCACGGTATCTTCTCCTGTGAATGTTTTGGGTGCGCGCATGACCATGACCAGAACTTCATCCACAATTTCTTCCCCGTCATAGATATAACCATAATGAATGGTGTGGGTGGGCACTTCTTTAATTTTCTTTTTCCCGCCCTTGGAACGGTAAATGCGGGATATAACGTCCATGGCTTCCGGGCCGCTGATTCGAATGATTCCGATTCCCGAAGCACTCACAGCAGTAGATATCGCTGCAATCGTTGTATTCATGTGATTTCCTCCATGTAAATTACAATCCAAATTATAAACTTAACACATCTTTTGACACTCATATCATTTTATTATACAAAAAAAGTTACCCCAGGGAAAGATATTAAAACAAAAGCATAACGCTTCAGTTCTTCCATCTTTCACCTGGAATAACCTCTTATTCATTCTGCAAATCTTTTATAACACATTCAGATGTTTTATGCAAGATTTACCATCTTTTTAATTTTACAACCACATGACGATACGGCTCTTCGCCCTCGCTGACAGTCTCTACATACTTATTACCCTGAAGTGCTGAGTGAATGATTCTTCTCTCATATGGGTTCATCGGCTCAAGTACAACTGGCTTTCTGGTCTTCTTAACCTTGTAGGCAATTCCTCTTGCAAGATTCTCCAGAGTCTCTTTACGACGTCTGCGGTAATCTTCTGTATCGAGCTTTACTCTAATATAGTTTGCTTTGCCCTTATTTACAACAAGGCTTGTAAGATACTGAAGGGAGTCAAGGGTCTGTCCTCTCTTACCGATGAGAATTCCCATATCCTCTCCTTCAAAAGCAACTTCCAGACAACCGTCATTTGTGTTGTATTTGGAAGTGATCTCCACTTCACCAAGATTCATAGATGCAAATACGTCGCGAAGGAAAACAATTGCTCTCTCTTCCACTTCTTTGATCTCTGCCGGATCTGTGATGATCTCAACAGGTTTGGACTGTTTCGGCTTCTCTTCTCTTGGCTCTTTCGGCATTTTTTCTTTTGCCGGTTTTTCTTTTACAGGACGCTCCTTAAAAGGTTTCTCCTTCGGCTGGCGCGGCTGTTTTTCTTTTGGCTCTTTAAAAGGCTTTGGCTCTTTCGCCTCTTTTACAGGTGCTTTTTCTTTCACCGGCTCACTCTTTGGTGCCGGTTTCTCAGCTTTTACAAAAGGTTTGGCAGGCTTTCTATTCTGCTCTTCCTTAATCGCATCCACTTTAACAGTATCAACGATTTCCTGTATCTCATCCTCTTCAGAAACTGTATTGATCTTGCGTGCTTTAATGATTGCCGGTTTGCTTCCGATGCCAAAAAATCCGGAACTACCTTCAGAAACCACTTCAATTTCCAGCTGATCACTGGAAACACCTAATTCGATGCACGCCTTGGTGATTGCTTCATTTTTCGTTTTTGCTGAAAACTGGATAAACTCCTCCATCTATGAAACCCTCCGTTCCCGACAACAATTACTTCTTCTTGTTTCTCTCGTCAAAATCCCTGACCATATTTGCTTTTGCTGTAATACTTCCAGGTTTTGCATTTCTTGCATTCTGGTAGGATTCCTCTACTTTTCTGGCTCTCTCTTCTGCGTTTGTGTTACTGGAACCTTTATCAATCTTGGTATTAATATTCTTAGTAGACTGGTTTGCCTGATTGGTGATCTTCTGCGGCGGAAGTCCTTCTTTCGTACGCTGTTTCTCCATCTTCTTCATGTTCTCGTTTACCAGATCATTGATATCCATCTTATCAAGATGACGATTGATAAACCACTGCTGAGCACTTCTTACAACCGCACTTGCGATCCAGTAAATACCAAGACCTACCGGGAATGTGAAACAGAATACTGCTGACATAAGCGGCATAACCGTATTCATAGTCTTCATGGAAGCCTGCATTGTATCAACAGCTCCTTCAGCAGATGAAGTAGCCTGTGGCATAAGCTTATAGTTCAGTACCTGAGTCGCCCATGCAAGAATAGGAATCAGAAGTGCAGCGATTGCCAGTGCAATAGATGCTCCCTCAAAAGCAGCCTTAATGTAGTTCAGAGGCTGATCTGCAATGTTTAATCCACAGAAATTCTGCATTTTGGAAATTTCTGCAGACGTGGTGTTAATGGTATCTGCAAATCCCTTAAACTGATCCATTGATGCAAGATCTTTCCACTGAGATGGAGATAATGCATAAAGGAAATCGATGACAGAATTACTGGTCGCTTTTCCGTTATCCAGCGCCAGCTGTACACGAGTCATCTTATTGTCTGTGATAAAGCTCTGGATCAGGTCTGTGTAGCCACTTACGCTTGTGATCTGATCAACAAGGCCTGTGAAAACATTCTTTACACTGCCAACATAACCAGGAATTTTGTAAATAACCTGCCATAATGCCATCAGGACAGGAAACTGGATCAACAGCTGCACACAGCTGCCGGTAGGTGAAACACCGTATTTCTGATATACAAGCTGAGTTTCTTCCTGCATTTTCTGCACGGACGCCTGGTCTTTTTTATCTTTGTATTTCTTCTGTATCTTCTGAAGCTCAGGCTGCATAACAGAGCTTAATTTAGAAAACTTCTGCTGTTTAACCTGCAATGGTGTCATCAGTGCATAAATAATAATACTGAAGATAATGATACAAAGACCCAGGTTCTGAATACCCACCAGATCAAGAACTCTGTAAATCCCGTCCATGATCCAGCCCATAATAGAAGCAACCTGTCCAATAATCGGGACACTGCTCTTCGTTAATAAAATCATATCCAAGTTTGTTTCCTCCTAGGCTTTTTCGGTGTAACTATTCAATTGTCAAAGTTTGAGTTTTTGTGCTGAAAATCAGTTTAAAGTGTCATTTATTGTACACCATCTGTTTCAGTACAGTTTATGGCACAGGATCGTATCCTCCATGTGAAAAAGGATTGCAGCGCAAAATTCTCCACACTGCAAGAAGCCCGCCCTTTAACGCACCATATTTTTGAATTGCTTCTAAACCATATTGAGAACATGTGGGAATATAAGGACATTTTGTTCTCTTCATCGGCGATATATATTTCTGATAGAGACGAATCATATGAATCATGATATTCCTTGGACTAAATCTGCTCATGATAATTTCTCCTGCAAATCTGTTTCAATATTGCCGCTCCTTTACCGAACCAACAATACTGCCCAAATACCGTTTAATCTTCCACATGAAGCTCAGCCTCACGGCGGATCTTCATTCTGCCTGCAAGATGCATAAGCGCACTCTCAATCTCCTGATAGGACTTGTCCTTTGCATTTGGTCTTGCGACCACTACAATGTCCAGTCCCTGACGGAAGGATCTTTCATTCAGGCGGTAGCTCTCTCGTATCAGTCTGGTGACTCTGTGGCGTACCACACTATTCCCAACTTTTTTACTTACAGATATTCCCAGACGATTCTCCATGTGCCTGTCATGGTTCTCAAGCACATACATCACCAGATACCGATTTGCCTGTGATGTTCCTTTTCGGTATACCCTTTGGAATTCGTTATTTTTCTTTAAGGAGTCTGAGTATTCCATCTGATTCTCCTTTATATGATATTGAAATAATTATTTCTGTATAGAAGAAAAGACCACAGTAACTGCGGTCTTAACGGTCTTAAGCAGATAACTGCTTTCTTCCTTTTAATCTTCTGGCAGCTAATACTTTACGTCCGCCTTTTGTGCTCATACGAGCTCTGAAGCCATGGACTTTCGCTCTAGATCTTTTTTTCGGCTGAAATGTCATTTTCATAGGTAAAGCACCTCCTTTATCTATATGGAATTTAAAATTATTAACCTAATCAGAACATCATTTCAATTATATTCATAAATGGCATTCTCGTCAAGTAAAAATTCTTGCTTTCCTAGAATTTTTTATATCCACAAAGTTTTCCACACTGTGCATAACCTGTCATTTTGAAAAGGTTTACGTAACATTATCCACATTTTGTGGATAACTTGTGGATAACCTGGGGATTATCGGCAAAAATATCCACTTTTGACTGTTGATTTTAACGCATATGTCACAAAAAACGGTATATTTCGAGGGGATTCGACAGTGGATAGAGTTATACACATAATTTTTCATTATTGAAACCCATAAAACCATGTTATGGTAACCAGAATGGTTATCAACCTATTTATCCACATTTATCCACACACAAAATGTTGATAACTTTCCAGTTTATTCACAAGATATCCCCCATTTTTTTCCTGGAATTTTTTTATTATCCACTGCAATTTTTTCAAATTGTGGATGTTTTGTGGACAATTCTGCACTTTTCCCCAGTTGTTTTTCCTATTTTCACGTCCAGTACAACATTTTCCCACCCACATCCCCATCCTTTTACGACAATCCACAGCAGTTCTGATTTTTTCTCAGGATGTGCATACTTTTCCACATAAATTTCCTATATAAATAAGATTTTGTCGTTGCGAAAAGACAGGATTTATTATAATATATATAAGGATATTTATGTCCGTTTATCAAAATACCAGTAAAATTCCGGTATATTTAGCCTGCCACACCCTAATTTCCTGTTTCCAGCTGGTATTTTGATAAACGGACATGTCGCCGACGGACGGCATCATTTAATATAAGAAACAATCAGATGTGTACGGGAGGAAAAAATGAGCACAGTAATAGAAAAATGGGATGAAATCCTGGGAATTGTGAAAAAGGAGCACGATCTTTCCGATGTTCGATTCGACACATGGCTGAAACCCCTGAAGGTTTATGATGTCAGTGGAAATGTAGTTACCATCGTCGCTTCCGACCAGGTGCGATTAAGCTACATTAATAAGAATTACAAACTGCCTCTGCAGGTTACCATAAGCGAAGTTACCGGAATGACCGACTGCGAAGTGAAATTTATCCTTCCAGAAGACGTCCCGGCGAAGAAATCCATTTCCGACGCTGCACCTGATCAGGACAACCGTTTTAAGGCCAGATGTGAAGAAGCAAATCTGAACCCCAAATATACATTCAATACTTTTATCGTGGGCAGCAACAACAAACTGGCTCAGGCTGCAGCCCTGGCAGTAGCGGAATCTCCGGGAAATACGTACAATCCGCTGTTTATCTATGGTGGTGCAGGACTTGGCAAGACCCATCTTATGCATTCCATCGCCCACTTTATTATTGAAAATGATGATAACAGTAAGGTTCTCTATGTTACAAGTGAAGAATTTACCAATGAGCTGATCGAGACCATCCGTAATGGAAATAACACCGCCATGAGTAAATTCCGCGAGAAATACCGTAACATTGATGTCCTTCTCATTGATGATATTCAGTTTATTATAGGAAAGGAATCCACGCAGGAGGAATTTTTCCACACCTTCAACAGCCTTTACAGTGCAAACAAACAGATTATCATATCTTCCGATAAACCGCCGAAGGATATGGAAATTCTGGATGAGCGTTTCCGTTCCAGATTCGAATGGGGACTGATCGTGGATATTACTCTGCCGGATTACGAGACCAGGATGGCCATTCTTCATAAAAAAGAAGACATGGACGGCTACAATGTAAGCGAAGATGTTATCAAATATATTGCAAATAATATCAAATCCAACATCCGTGAGCTGGAAGGTGCCTTCAATAAGGTAGTTGCTTATGCAAAACTGGAGAAAAAAGAGGTTACCCTTGAACTTGCCGAGCAGGCTCTGAAGGATATCGTCGCACCGAATGAAAATAAACAGATTACTGCAGACTACATTATTTCTATGGTAGCAGAGCATTTTAATGTAAGTACTGCCGATCTTTGTGGAAATAAAAGAAGTTCCAAGATCGTGATGCCAAGACAGGTGGCAATGTATCTTTGCCGTGAAATTCTGGCGATCCCGCTGAAAAATGTAGGACAGTATCTTGGAAATCGCGACCACACTACCGTTATGCACGGAGTAGAAAAGATCGAAAAGGAGCTCCAGAACAACGAACAGCTCCAGAACACCATTGATACATTAAAGAAAAAAATTAATCCACAAACTTAACACATTTTTTCCACATTTCATATGTATAAGATGTTGACATTATGTGTATTAATGTGAATAACTTTTGGCGACAAAATCGCTTATGTGGTTTTACACAGGTTATTCACACTCTAAACCAATGCTTTTACACGAAGTTATCCATACCCGAAACCCTTTTATTCACTGGGCGGAAGTGAGTTTTTCACATATTCACACCCCCTACGGCGGATACGGCGGATATCTTCTTAAATATATTTAATGAAAAACCCATTTTCTCCAGAAAGGAAGTTATACACATTATGAAAATCATTTGCTCCAAAAGTAACTTGTTGAAGAGCGTCAGCATTTCCTTAAAAGCTGTACCATCCAAAACAACTATGCCAATTCTGGAATGTATTCTGATTGATGCAACAACAAATCAGATCAAATTTACTACTAATGACATGGAACTTGGAATCGAAACCATTGTCGAAGGTACTATAGAAGAAAAAGGAATGGTTGCCCTGAATGCGAAAATCTTTTACGAGATCATCAGAAGACTTCCAGACAACGATGTTACCATTAAAACTGATGAAAAATTCGCTGCAACTATCACCTGTGAGAAAGCAAAATTTAATATTCCTGGAAAATCAGGAGAAGATTTCGCATATCTTCCTATGATTGAAAGAGATGAACCATTAACTATCTCTCAATATACATTAAAGAATATGATTTATCAGACAATATTCTCAATTGCAGTCAACGATAACAACAAATTAATGACTGGTGAGCTGTTTGAAATTAAGGATAATTGTCTGAAAATTGTCTCTCTGGATGGACACCGTATTGCGATCCGCAAAATGCCTCTGAAGAAAGACTATTCAGACCGCAAGGTTGTAGTTCCAGGCAAGACTCTGAATGAGATCAGTAAGATCTTATCCGGAGAAATGGATGATGTAGTCAGCATTTTCTTCACAAACAATCATATTTTATTTGAATTTGACCAGACTATGGTAGTTTCACGTCTGATCGAGGGGGAATATTTCCGTATTGACCAGATGCTTTCCAGCGATTATGAGACCAAACTTTCCATTAACAAAAAAGAATTCCTGGATTGTATCGACCGTGCCACACTTCTTGTAAGAGAAGGAGATAAGAAACCGATCATTATCCACATTACAGATGGCAGCATGGAGCTGAAGATTGATTCTGCAATGGGTTCCATGAACGAGGATATTGATATTGAGAAAGAGGGTAAAGATATTCTGATCGGATTTAATCCCAAGTTTCTGATTGATGCACTGAAGGTTATTGATGATGAGACCATCGACATTTACCTAGTGAATCCGAAAGCACCTTGCTTTATCAGAGATGAGGAAGAAACTTACACGTATCTGATTCTTCCGGTTAACATAAATCAGAACCAGGCAAGATAATGACACTTGTTACAGAGAGAAACGTAACAGACAATTGGAAGAGGAATGGAAGTGAACACGGGCTGCAAATAATGGCTGGAGACAGTCCAAAAACAAATTGCAGTCGTGATGCCAGAAGAGTGGAGGCAGAAAATTGGAAATCAGAATCAGAGATGAATTTATCAAACTTGGCCAGGCACTGAAACTTGCTGACCTTGTATCAGACGGCGTTGAGGCAAAATATGTGATCAACGACGGACTTGTAAAAGTAAATGGCGAAGTAGATACCAGAAGAGGCCGCAAGGTTTATGGCGGTGACGTTATTTCCTATAATGGCCAGGATGTGAAGGTTCTGTCCGGAAACGAGTAAAATGGCTTATATTGAATCCATAAAATTAAGCAATTTCAGAAATTACGAATCGCTGGAACTTTCTTTTGACAAAGGAACTAATATTTTTTATGGGGATAATGCACAGGGAAAAACCAATATCCTGGAGTCTGTGTATCTGTGCGGAACCAGCAAATCCCATAAAGGAAGCAAAGACCGAGAGATTATCCGCTTTGAACAGGATGAAGCCCATATCCGTATGATGGTTGGAAAAGATTCCATGTCTTACAAGATCGACATGCATCTTCGGAAAAATAAGGCCAAGGGCGTGGCAATCAACGGGCTTCCCATAAAGAAGGCGAGAGAGCTTCTCGGTGTGGTGAATCTGGTTTTCTTTTCCCCGGAGGATCTGAATATTATCAAAAACGGTCCGGGAGAGCGACGAAGATTCATGGACGCGGAGCTTTGTCAGCTGGATAAACTATACCTCACAGATCTTGCAGGATACAATCATGTTCTGAATCAGAGAAATAAGCTGCTGAAGGATATGTATAAGCGACCGGATCTTGGAGCGACTCTGGATGTATGGGATATGCAGCTGGTAAATTATGGCCGTAAGATCATTGGCAAAAGAAGAGAATTTGTGGAGTCCCTTAATGAGATCATTAAGGAAATTCACAGAAATCTTACCGGTGGTATTGAGAATATAGAAGTGATATATGAACCAAGCGTGGAGAGTGAGGCTTTGGAAGAGAGCCTTTTCCGCAACAGAGACCGGGATCTTCGGATGAAAATGACTTCGTCCGGACCTCACAGGGATGACCTAATGGTGGCTGTGAACGGAATTGATATCCGCAAATATGGTTCGCAGGGGCAGCAGAGAACAGCAGCCCTTTCCCTGAAACTTTCGGAGATTTATCTGGTGGAGAAGATCATTCATGATAAACCAGTTCTGCTTCTGGACGATGTCCTTTCGGAGCTGGACAGCAGCCGTCAGAATTATCTTCTTGAGAGTATTCATGATATTCAGACCATGATCACCTGTACTGGTCTGGATGATTTTGTCAGTCATCAGTTTACGATCAATAAAGTGTTTCACGTTGTGGCAGGGCATGTGTATCAGCCGATAGGGGGTCCTGCAGATAAATAAGCTTGCGAAGTAGTATGCGATATGCTAAACTGGCATTAACTATGGAAAGTTGGTGAAAAATTTGGACAAAGAGGAATTTCGGGTTAAACTTGAAGAGATTAACCATTTAGTAGAACAGAAAGACTATAAGGGAGCCATGAATGTTGTAGACAGCATTGACTGGCGCCGTGTGAAAAATGTTCGTACCCTTTGTGTGGTTGGTGAAATCTATGCTGCCAATAAACGCTATGAGGACAGCAAGGAAATTTTCCTGCTGGCTTATCACAGAGCCTCCATTGGTAAGAACATTCTTTATCGTCTTGTAGAAGTTTCCCTGAAGCTGGGACAGGTTTCCGAGGCAGTGGAATTTTATCAGGAGTACAGGGAAGTTGCGCCAAATGATAATACGCAGTACATCCTGAAATACAAGATCCTGAAAGAAAAAAAGGCTCCTCTTGCAGAGCAGATCAAGGTTCTGGAGGATTATAAGGAGAAAGAATTTACCGAAAAATGGTCTTACGAGCTTGCCAAACTGTACTATCAGGATGGTGACAAAGAGAAATGTCTGGAGCTTTGCAACGAGATCATTCTCTGGTTCAACGAGGGTAACTACGTGATGAAGGCTATGGACCTGAAACAGCGTATGGGTGCTCTTACCGGCGAGGAGAAAGAGCGGTATGAACAGCAGTTTGTACCGAAGCTTCTGAAACCTGAGGAAGCAGATACCATCAAGGAAGAAGAGAAAGCACCGAAAGCTGAGAACCAGGGAAGCGAATCTATTGAAAGTATTCAGATCAAGAGCGAGGATCTGGATGGCGTAGAGAGTCTTCAGGATAAAATTTCCAAAGGACTTCGTGACATCTTTGGAAGCCGTAAGATGGATGAAATGGAAGACAGCATTGTTTCCACTGAGCAGACGAAAGAGGTTCAGGAAGAAATGCTTCGTGATCCGGCTTCTGAGAAAGAATATGAAAGTGTACCGGAGCTGGAGCCTGAAACTGGCAAGGTGAAAGTGGAGAATACCAAGGAGAATGTTGCTGAAGAATCTGTGAGTACAGCAGATGAGACTGCGGAGGAATCAGCAGAAGCAGTTTCCGAAGAGAATACAGAAGGTTTAGAGAATGCAGATCGTTCAGAGTCTGCAGAAGAGAAGAACGCATTTTCCACAGAAACAGAAACACCTGTTGAGAACCTGAAAATGCCTACACTGAATATTCCGGATTCTATGAAGAATATGGTACCGGAAGAGATTGAGGTTCCCAAGGCACCTGTACAGAATAACCTTTTCAGTGATGAGGCTGATGCTGCGGAGAAAATGAAAGACGAGAAACCTGCATTTGATTTTTCAAATTTCAATCTGGAGGATACGATTCTTGCTGCTGCTTCTGCACAGGGAATTGAAATTCCGGATGAGAAGGTAGATGAAGAGAAAGTTCAGGAAGAAAATAAAGAAATTGTAGAAGCTGCCCAAGAAATATCTACGAAACCTCAGAATGCTGTAAAAGAAGAAAAAGTAGAGAAGATTCCGGAAGAAGAGGAAGTTATCACTGAGGACGAGGAAGAAATCGAGCCAGAACCAGAACAGAAAAAGCCGGTTGTAGAACTTGAGGAAGAGGAATTCCTTTCCGAAGAGGATCTTCAGGCTGCTGAGGATGAGTTTATGAATGGTCCGGCAGGACATAAGGAGAAAGAAGAGCCTTCTGATGATTCCATGTCTGAGGATGAATTTATTGCCAAGCTTCTCAGAGAGAGCATTGGAGAAGAAGAGGATGAGGATATGCCTCCAGCTGCTGATGATGTGGTTGAAACTGAAGATGCAGAGGAAGAACCGGAAGATTCTGAGGACGAAAACTTTGATTTTGACGAGGATGAAGAGGAAGAAGAGTCTTCTGAATCTCTTTCCGAGGAAGAAGAACTGGAACAGTTTATTGATTCTATTCAGCCAAAGGATAAGAGAAATCCATCTGACATTGTGCCAAGAGAGAAATCACTCACCGATGATGAGAAGAAGCTGTTTACATATTTTGTAAAGGTTCCGGGAATGCGGGAACAGCTGATCAGTGCACTTTGCGATGTGCAGATGGCGGCTGCTGATAAGACCTCCAAGACTGGAAACGTGATCGTCATGGGTGGGAAAGAAACTGGTAAGACAAGACTGATCGCAAGCTTGATTCCGGCAATCTGTAAAGAGCTGAATCTGCCGGCTTCCAAGGTGGCTTATGTATTTGCCGACCAGCTGAACGAGATGGATATTACGAAAGTGATTGGCAAGCTTAGCGGTGGTTTCCTTGTCATTGAGAATGCTAACCAGCTGACACAGGAAACAGTAGATATTCTGGATAAGGCTATGGAGTTCCGCACAGACGGACTTACTGTGATCATTGAGGATGAGAAGATCGGAATGCGTAAGCTGATTGCAAGATTCCCGAAATTCGCCAAGAAGTTTACATCCATGATCAACATTCCGGTATTTACCAATGATGAACTTGTAAACTTTGCAAGAGTTTACACCAAGGAAAATGGTTACAAGATCGACCAGATGGGAATGCTTGCATTGTATAATCTGATCGGTGTGAACCAGAAAGAAGACCAGCCTATGAACATTGGCGCAGTTAAGGAAATGCTTGACGCAGCAATGGCGAAATCCCAGGGCGGACTTCTGAAGTTTAATAAGAAAAAGAGAGTAGACCGTGATGGATTTACGGTTCTTTATGAGAAAGATTTTGCAAAATAAGTAATAGGGGAATTGCAGACAGCTGCCCAGATTGTGTGATTTGTAGATAATGATTAAATAATTTAAAAGAAAGAGGAAATTAATATGACCAGACCTTATTTAGGAAATCCGAAATATACCATTGAAGTTCTTCAAAAGTATAATTTTGCTTTCCAGAAAAGGTTTGGTCAGAATTTTCTTATCGATACCCATGTTCTGGAAAAAATAATCGAGGCTTCCAAGATCACCAAGGATGATTTTGTTCTGGAAATCGGACCGGGTATTGGAACCATGACCCAGTATCTGGCTGAGGCAGCCAGAGAAGTGGTGGCTGTAGAGATTGATAAGACATTGATCCCGATTCTGGAAAATGATACTTTGAAAGACTGGGATAATGTGACTGTGATCAACGAGGATATCCTGAAAGTTGATATTGCGGCGCTGGCACAGGAGAAAAATGGGGGCAAGCCTATCAAGGTGGTTGCCAATCTGCCTTATTATATTACCACACCAATCATCATGGGACTTTTTGAAAACCATGTTCCCATTTCTTCCATCACCATTATGGTACAGAAGGAAGTGGCAGACAGAATGCAGGTTGGTCCTGGAACAAAGGATTACGGTGCTTTGTCCCTGGCTGTTCAGTATTATGCCAGACCGCAGATCATTGCGAATGTTCCGCCAAACTGTTTTATGCCAAGACCGAAGGTGGGAAGTGCTGTTATCCAGCTTGTGAGATATGAAGAGCCGCCAGTGCAGGTGGACAATGAGAAGCTGATGTTCAGGCTGATCCGGGCATCTTTTAATCAGAGAAGAAAAACATTGGTAAATGGACTGAAGAACTCCCAGGAGCTTGATTTTTCAAAAGAGGAAATTGAGAAAGCTATGGCAGAGACCGGAATTCCGGTAAATGTGAGAGGCGAAGCGCTTACTTTAGCAGAATTTGCTGATCTTGCAAACGCATTTAATAAATTGAGATAGATATCAAGAACGGGGCTTACGCCCCGTTCTTGATATCTTCGGATTGCTTCGCAGCGTTGCGGCTCCCGTGATCCTTCACATGTTCGGAAATGATTTACTGCATAAATCTTATACAAATAAAAATCACCCGGTGGCTAGACGGGTGATTTTTATTTTGTCTCAAATATATTTTTTAAAAGGAAGGAGAGTCAATCACTTTTGGGTGACTGACATATGAAAAAGAAATTTTATAAAAATAATGTTGGCTGTTATTATTTTTATGATGTTAGTATATCGGGAAAGTTTGAAAGAATCGTGTTTATCTTATGAAAAATTAGTGAACGAATTTGAAAAGATTTGTAACTTCCTGGAAAAATGGGCTATTTTTGGAGATTAGTTATAAAAAGATTATAAAGTTTTTAGATACATTTTACAAATAAAAGGAAAAGGTGTAGTATAATGGGCTGGAATCTGGAGGAAGATTTATTTCCGGTATTGATTAAATTTCAGAAGAAAATTACTTGATATGAGGAAATCAGATCATAAATATGACCAGATTCCAGCAGTTTGTGAACAGAATATTAACTATTGCTGGTCAGACCATGAACAGCAGCTATTTAATTGTTACTGGAGAGATTTGAACAGATGACATTTAATCGTTACTGGGCAAGTCTTGAACAGCAACATTCAATCAGGAGGTAATTATCATGATAAAAATGAAAAAATCAGCAGCACTTATCCTTGCAGGAGTTCTTGCATGTTCCATGCCGATGCCGGTTATGGCATCCAGTGATACAGAAGTAGTAGAAAGTCTTCTGGACAGTGGAATTGATTTTCTTGCTTCTGACCCTGGAAAAGCAGTAGACATTATTATGTATGCCAAGGATCTTGTAGACCAGCAGAACATCACAGATGACCAGGTACGAAGTGCTGTAACTCAGGCAGCAGACCATTTTGGGGTATCTCTTTCTGATTCAGAGGTAGATTCCCTTGTTTCTGTAGTACGCAAGGTTCTGGATGCAAAAATTGACGAAGATGCTCTTAGAAGCGATGTAAATTCTGTATACAGTAAGCTGCAGGATATGGGTGTTACAAAGGATGATGCCAAAGGTCTTGTGTCGAAGTTAATCGAATTTGTAAAAGGATTATTCGAATGAGAAACGTAAAATGTGCAAAATGTATAACTTTACCAAATTAAAGTAAAGATGCAAATGTGGTAAATTTATAAAAAAAGAGGAAAATGAAAGAAGAAATTGTGCAAATAAAACAAATGTTCATTATTCGTTAACAATTTGCATGTATTTTGTTCATAAGTATCTGATACTATATAATCAGTTCGAAAGAACATACACAGAAGACGTTGTAATGACACCATTACACATAAAATTTTTTCATAATAATCGCCCCGGCAGCTACTGCCGGGGCACTCCTCGTTTTAGAGCGTATTTGAAAAAGTATTCCTGCAATCTGCACGCTCTGGAGCGTGTTTGAAAAAGGTTTTTTGCAAGATGTGCGTCACAATTTTTGGGAAAATTTGTCTGAATATGCCGCTCTTTAAACGCCAGATATTACACTCTGACGCTTAAAGAGCGGTGTTTTTTCGAATGTACATTCCAAAATTTATTTGCAACGAATAAGCGGTGTGCTATAATGAAGCAAAAACAGGGGCAAAGGAGTCTAGGTCATGGCAGAGACAATGAAGGATTACGAAGCAGAACTTGAAGCTTCTTTTAAGAAAATTGAAGAAGGCGACATTCTCACAGGAACAGTTGTGAGTGTAGATGATAAAGAAATTATTGTAGATTTAAAATATTATGCAGAAGGTATTATCCCGGTAGAAGATTACAGCAGAGAGCCGGGCTTTAACGTTAAAGAAGAAGTACACCCTGGAGATGAAGTTTCCGCCACAGTCGTAAGAAAAGACGATGGAAATGGTAACATCCTTTTATCCAAAGTTGAGGCTACTGACGTCCTGGCTTGGGACAAATTAAAAGAGCTGAAAGCCTCCGGAGAGGTTCTTGATGTAGTGGTAAAAGGTGTAGTAAACGGCGGTGCAGTTGCTTATGTAGAAGGTGTGCGCGGCTTTATCCCGGCCTCCAAGCTGGCCTTGAATTACGTAGAAGACACCAACGAATATCTGAACAGACACATCCAGGTTCAGGTAATCGATGTCAATAAAGAGGACAAAAAACTGATTCTTTCTGCGAAAGAAATTTTAAGGGAAAAAGCAGAAGAGGAAAGAAAGAATAAAATTTCCAATATCCAGCCAGGCTTTGTAACAGAAGGAACTGTAGAGAGCCTTCAGCCATACGGCGCATTTGTAGATCTTGGAAACGGCGTATCCGGACTGGTACATATTTCCCAGATTTGCGAAAAGAGAATCCGTAAACCATCAGAAGTTCTTGCAGTTGGAGATAAGGTGAAAGTAAAAGTAACTGCAGTGAAAGATGGAAAACTGAGCCTGAGTATCAAAGAAGCAACTGATATGATGGCAAAAGAAGTGGAAGAAGAGAAAATTGAAATCCCACAGTCCGGAGAAGAGGCAACCACATCTCTGGGAGCTTTATTTGCAAATATTAAACTGAATTAATATAAAGTGCAGATTTGGACGATTAAGACAATCGCCCAAAATGAAAATCTTCTGTAGAGCGTGTTTGAAAAGTAGACCCGAAATAAAAAACTCTATTTACAGATGAAAAGTGTGCAGAGGTCAGCTGAATTTTGGAAGGAAGAATGTGAATGAAGAATCAGAAAGTATTTGTAATGGGACATAAGAATCCGGATACGGATTCTATTTGTTCGGCAATTGCTTACGCAGATATCAAAAACAGAACCACCCAGACCAAGCGTTATATTCCAAGACGTGCCGGTCAGATCAATGAAGAGACCCAGTATGTACTGAATCGTTTTGGCGTACAGCCACCGGCTTATCTGGGAAATATCGGAACGCAGGTAAAAGATATGGATATCCGTCCAAAACCGGATGCAGACCGTACCATGTCCCTGAAAAATGCCTGGGATATGATGCAGAATAAAGGCATTGTGACCCTTCCCATCTGTAACAGCGAGGATGAGCTGGAGGGAATTGTAACAATCGGCGATATTGCTGATGTTTACATGGATACCAAGGACAGCTATCTTCTTTCAAATGCCAGAACTCAGTATAACAAGATCAGGGATACTCTTGACGGTGAAATCGTAGAAGGAAACGGTCACGGCTATTTTACCAAAGGGAAAATCCTTATTGGAACTGCTGATCCGGAGGTAATGAAGAACTATATCGAAGAAAATGATATGGTTATTCTTGGAAACCGTGAGGAAGATCAGTTAAAGGCAATAGAGTTGAATGTAAGCTGCATTATTGTAGGAATGAGTATTCAGGTAAGTGAGAAGGTAATAAAGAAAGCTCAGGAGAGACAGATCATCATTATCTCTTCTCCATATGATACCTACACAATTGCCCGCATGATCAACCAGAGTATTCCGGTAAATTATGTGATGAAAAAAGATAATCTGGTAACTTTTAATACTGAAGATTTCACAGATGATATTCAGGATGTTATGATCAAGCACCGCCATCGTGCATTCCCTGTTATCAATAAGCGGGGAAAATGTGTGGGAACCATTTCCAGACGAAATTTCCTTGACATGCACAAGAAACAGGTAATTCTGGTAGATCATAATGAGAAAGACCAGGCTGTTGATAACATTGAGAAAGCAGAGATTCTGGAGATCATTGACCATCATAAGCTTGGTTCTCTGGAAACTATGAAGCCGATTAATTTCAGAAATGAGCCAGTTGGATGTACTGCGACAATCCTTTACCGGATTTATGACGAGCAGCGACTGGAGATTCCGCCTAAGATTGCAGGACTTCTCTGTGCAGCCATTATTTCCGATACCTTAATGTTCCGTTCCCCAACCTGCACCCAGCAGGACAAGATCGCAGCAAGTGCGCTTGCACTGATCGCGGACATTAAGATTGAAGATTTCGCAAGAGAAATGTTCAAGGCTGGAAGCAATCTGAAGGATAAAGCACCTGAAGAAATTTTCTATCAGGATTACAAGAAATTTATTGCAGAAGGAAATGTGGCTTTTGGTGTTGGACAGATCAGTTCCATGGACGAGGAAGAACTTCAGGAGATCAAAGTTCGCCTGAAACCATTTATGGTAAGCGAGTGCGGACGCCATGGAATTACCCGTGTTTACTTTATGTTAACCAATATTATGGACGAGTCCTCAGATGTAATTTATTACGGCGAGGGCAGCGAGGAAATGGGAAAAATCGCATTTCAGCAGGAACCGGAGGATAAGTGCTTCCACCTGAAAGGCGTGGTTTCCCGTAAGAAACAGATGATCCCGGCTATGATGGAAGCCGCACAGATCATGGCAAATGACTTTAACTGATAATAAAGATTTTCCCGGCAAAGAGGCTGTTAAAAGCTACTGCTCACAAAGTGAAAAGTAACGCAGAAGGTTCTTTGCACGGGAAATTTTCACATAAAAGAGGAGCAAAAATATGGCAAAACAGACCTGGAAACCAGGCAATATGCTTTACCCGCTTCCTGCTGTGATGGTCAGCGTTACAGATGGCGAGGGTAATGATAATATAATAACAGTAGCGTGGGCTGGCACCGTGTGTACCAACCCGCCAATGGTAAGCATCTCCGTTCGTCCCACCAGATTTTCTTACGATATGATCTGCAAGACAAAGGAATTTGTTCTGAACCTTACCACAGAAGAGCTTGCATACGCCACCGATTATTGTGGCGTGCGGTCCGGCAGAGAGGTTGATAAATTTCAGGAGCTTCATCTTACCAAAGAAAAGGCGGATCATGTGAAGGCACCAATGATCGGTGAAGCTCCTGTAAATATTGAATGTAAAGTTAAGAAAATTGAGAAGCTTGGTTCTCATCACATGTTCCTTGCGGAAGTAGTTGCAGTGCATGCGGACGAAGCCTATATGGATAAAAATAATAAATTTCAGCTGAATCAGTCAAAACTGATGGTGTATTCCCATGGAGAATATCTGGGACTTGGAAAGAAACTGGGCACCTTTGGATATAGCGTAAAAAAAGGAAAAAAGCATAATCAGAAACTTAAAAATCATCCATTAAAAAACCGAACCCAGTAACAATTTTTTAATATGATTGCAATAATGGCTCTTATGTGTTATTATTTAAAGGAGTATCGAATGAAAATGAATAATATAACATTAATTGGAATGCCCGGTGCAGGTAAAAGCACACTGGGCGTTGTTCTTGCGAAAATACTTGGATACGAATTTTTAGATTCAGACCTTTTAATACAAAAAGAAGAAAAAAGACGTCTTTATCAGATCATTGATGAAGAAGGAGAAGAAGGTTTCAAGGCCATTGAGAATCGCGTAAATGCGTCGATTGATACAGAGAATACTGTAATTGCTACTGGGGGAAGTGTGGTATATTGCAGTGAAGCCATGGAACACTTGAAATCAATTGGGAAGGTAGTTTACCTCAGCCTTTCTCTGGAGTCTCTTGAGAAACGGCTTGGAAATCTTAAGAAGCGGGGAGTTCTTCTGAAAGAAGGACAGACCTTGAAGAGTTTATATGAGGAGCGAGTTCCCTTATACGAGAAATATGCAGACATTGTGGTAGATGAAGAAGGGAAAGATTTGGAAGCAAGTCTGCAGGCACTTTTGGAAACACTACAGACAGGGGTTATTAAGTAACTGTAGATCGTTACTATTCGCGGAATGCGTTACGATGAACGAAGTGAAAAGTAACTGTAAATCAGAGGAGGGCTGTCAGGTTATTGTAGAGAAATTGACAATAGCCTTTTTGGCTCGCGGAGTAAGAATAATAGAGGTGTATTATGGAACAGTATGTGATTAAAGGTGGAAATCCGCTTGTTGGTGAAGTAGAAATAGCAGGTGCAAAAAATGCAGCGTTGGCTATTTTGTCCGCAGCCATTATGACGGATGAGACAATTCTCATCGAGAATCTGCCTGACGTCAGAGACATCAACGTTTTACTGGAGGCAATAGCTGGCATCGGAGCACAGGTTGACAGAATCAATAAATCAACTGTTAAGATCAATGGTTCTACCATTGGTGATGTAAGTGTAGATTATGAGTATATTAAGAAGATCCGTGCATCTTACTATCTTCTTGGCGCATTACTTGGCAAATATAAAAGAGCAGAAGTTCCTCTTCCAGGTGGCTGCAATATCGGAAGCCGTCCGATTGACCAGCATCTGAAAGGTTTCAGAGCCCTTGGTGCGAAAGTTGATATTCTTCATGGAGCCATTGTTGCCGAGGCATCTAATCTTCATGGAAGCCATATTTTCCTGGATGTAGTTTCTGTAGGAGCAACCATCAATATTATGATGGCAGCATCTCTTGCACCAGGACGTACGATTATTGAGAATGCTGCCAGAGAGCCACATGTAGTAGATGTTGCCAACTTCCTGAACAGCATGGGAGCCAATATCAAAGGTGCTGGTACAGATGTGATCCGTATCAAGGGTGTTGAGAAGCTTCACCGCACAGAGTATTCCATCATTCCGGACCAGATCGAGGCAGGAACCTTTATGTTCGCTGCAGCAGCTACCGGTGGGGATGTCACAGTTAAGAATGTAATTCCAAAGCATCTCGAAGCTACTACAGCTAAGCTTGAGGAAATCGGATGTGAAGTTCAGGAGTTTGATGATGCCGTACGTGTACGTGCAGTGGGCAGACTTCATCGCACTCATGTGAAGACCCTTCCATATCCGGGATATCCGACTGATATGCAGCCGCAGATTGCGGTTACCCTTGCACTTGCAGAAGGAACCAGCATCGTAACTGAGAGTATTTTTGAGAATCGCTTCAAATATGCCGATGAGCTTTCCAGAATGGGAGCCTGTATTAAGGTTGAAGGCAATTCCGCAATTATTGATGGCGTGAATAAGCTTACTGGTGCAAGAGTAAGTGCACCGGATCTTCGTGCTGGGGCAGCTCTTGTTATTGCAGGACTGGCAGCAGAGGGAATCACCATTGTGGATGATATTGTTTACATCCAGCGTGGCTATGAGAACTTCGAAGAGAAGCTTCGCAGCCTTGGCGCAGAGATCGAGAGAGTTTCCAGTGAGAAGGATATCCAGAAATTCCGCCTGCGTGTAGGGTGAATTGTTAATTTCAGATCGCAGCCTGACAGCCTTGATCTGTTGAGTATCAGATTTAATCTGGTGAAAAATAGTCATAAGACGTTAAATGTCTATTGACAATTATAAGCAATCAGTATATTGTATTGCTTGCAACAGGAAAACTGAAGAATAGCCTTTTATTCAGAGTGGTGGAGATACATAGGATCTATGAAGCCACGGCAACCCCTCGAAAGAGAGGAAGGTGCCAACCTGAGCGAGTGATCGAACAATAAGAGGATTGTTTATATAAAAAGTCATTTATAAGACAGTCCGCTTGTCCGGGCTGTTCTTTTTTTCGCGGAAAACATACAATGCAGCGATAGATATTAGCTGTTTTGGAAATTTTCGCTCCATCGAAGAAAGGGAAAAACAAAAGAATGGAAAACAAAGAAAAAATCTTATTTACTTCCGAATCTGTAACTGAAGGTCATCCGGATAAAATCTGTGATGCCATTTCTGATGCCATCCTGGATGCTCTGATCGCACAGGATCCGATGAGCCGTGTAGCCTGCGAGACTGCAACTACAACAGGTCTTGTTCTGGTTATGGGTGAGATCACTTCCAAGGCAAATATTGATATCCAGTCAATCGTAAGAGAGACAATCCGCGAGATTGGTTATACTCGTGGAAAATTCGGATTCGATGCTGATACATGTGCGGTAATCACAGCACTTGATAAACAGTCTGCTGATATTGCAATGGGTGTTGATAAAGCACTTGAGCAGAAAGAGAATCAGATGGATGAGGACGAGCTTGACTCTATTGGAGCTGGTGACCAGGGAATCCAGTTTGGTTATGCTTCCAACGAGACAGAAGAATACATGCCATACGCAATCAACATGGCACACAAACTTTCCCGTCAGCTGACAAAAGTCCGTAAAGATGGCACTCTGAAATATTTAAGACCAGATGGAAAAACTCAGGTAACAGTTGAGTATGATAAGAATGGAAAACCAAGCCGTATTGATGCAGTAGTTTGCTCCACTCAGCATGACCCGGATGTTACACAGGAGCAGATCCATGCGGACATCAAGAAATATGTATTTGATGAGATCATCCCGGCAGACATGGTAGATGAGGATACGAAATACTTTATCAACCCGACCGGACGTTTCGTTATCGGTGGACCAAACGGCGACAGCGGTCTTACAGGACGTAAGATCATTGTTGATACTTATGGCGGAACAGGACGTCACGGCGGCGGTGCCTTCTCCGGAAAAGACTGCACAAAGGTTGACCGTTCTGCAGCTTATGCAGCACGTTATGTTGCAAAGAACATTGTTGCAGCAGGTCTTGCTGACAAGTGCGAGATCCAGCTTTCCTATGCAATTGGTGTTGCACATCCGACTTCTATTCATGTAGAAACATTTGGCACAGGTAAAGTATCTGATGCGAAACTGGTAGAGATTATCCGTGAGAACTTTGACCTTCGCCCGGCTGGAATCATCAAAATGCTTGATCTCCGCCGCCCGATCTACAAACAGACTTCTGCATACGGACATTTCGGCCGTACAGATGTAGATCTTCCGTGGGAGCATCTGGACAAGGTTGATGATCTGAAGAAATATCTTGCGTAAAATTTGGGTAAAAGAAAATGGCTTGTATTGAAGCCTGCTTGAAAATTCCATATTAAAGTTAGAGCCTGGAAGAGACTGGTATATAGCAGAAGAAGTCTTTTCCAGGTTTTTTATGTTGAAAAACTGAATATTATAGAGCTATTTTTTATAGAAAATTAAGAGATGAAATCAGAGCTTTATGCTATAATCTATATAAATCCGGTGAAGCAGCTTCATACGACAGGGAAGCTGTTGAAAATTTCCGTAAAAAGAAGAAAAAGGATAGAACTGTTATGAAGCTAAAAACAAGAATCATTCTGGGATTCACCATGATCATTCTTATGCCTCTGCTTCTGTTTGCCGCCACTTTGTATGGATTCAGCCAGTCACAGGCGCAGAAAGCACAGGCAGTGACTGAGAGCGATGGAACAGTATATGATATTTCCATAACAGACTCAGCCGACAGTCAGGGCAGGGTACATGTAATGGCCAAGGATTTGTTTATCAGTGCGTTTGTAATCCTGATCTCCGTTGCTTTGGTAGTTGGTCTTTGGGTATATCGCAGCATTGCCGTTCCATTGGTTAAATTAAAAAAAGCGACGCAGAATATAAAAGAGGGCAACCTGGATTTCGTTCTGGATGTAGAAGGAAAAGACGAATTTTCTGAGCTCTGTCAGGATTTCGAGGAAATGCGCCGCCGTCTGAAAGAATCTACAGAAGAAAAAAGCCTTATAGAAAAAGAGAACAGAGAGCTGATCAGCAACATTTCCCATGATCTGAAAACTCCGATCACAGCAGTGAAAGGATATGTAGAGGGAATCATGGATGGAGTGGCAGATACCCCTGAGAAAATGGATCGCTATGTCCGCACCATCTACAACAAGACAAATGAGATGGATCATCTGATCAACGAGCTGACTTTTTATTCCAAAATCGATACCAACCGCATTCCTTACACCTTCAGCAAACTAAATGTGGAAGATTATTTTGAAGATTGTTCAGAAGAAGTTGGTCTGGAACTTGAGACCAGGGGAATTGAGCTGGTTTATGCCAACTATGTGGAAAAAGATGTTATGGTAATTGCCGATGGGGAGCAGATCCGCCGTGTTATCCATAACATTATCAGCAACGCTATCAAATATATGGACAAGCCTAAAGGAATCATTCAGATCCGAATCAAGGATGTGGGTGATTTTATCCAGATTGAGATTGAGGACAATGGAAAAGGTATTGGCCCGAAGGATCTGCCTTATATTTTCGACCGTTTTTACCGTACAGATGTTTCACGAAATTCTTCCAAAGGCGGAAGCGGAATCGGTCTTTCCATTGTAAAGAAAATTCTGGAGGACCATGGGGGAAAGGTATGGGCCACAAGCCGTCTTGGAATCGGCACGATCATGTATTTTGTACTTAGAAAATACCAGGAGGTACCAATGAAATGAGCAGAATTCTGATCATTGAAGATGAAGAAGCAATTGCAGAGCTTGAGAAAGACTATCTGGAGCTCTCAGGATTTGAAGTTATAATCTGCAACAGAGGCGATCTGGGGCTTAATATGGCACTGAAAGAAGATTTTGACCTGATTATTCTGGATCTGATGCTGCCGGAGATAGACGGGTTTGAAATCTGCCGCCAGGTAAGAGAAGCTAAGAATACTCCGATCATTATGGTTTCCGCGAAGAAAGATGATATTGACAAGATCCGCGGTCTTGGACTTGGGGCTGACGATTACATGACCAAGCCATTTAGCCCAAGCGAGCTTGTTGCCAGAGTAAAGGCACATATGGATCGCTATAATCGTCTGATCGGCTCCACCACGCAAAAGAACGATATTATTGAGATTCGTGGAATCAAGATCGACAAGACTGCCCGCCGCGTCTGGGTAAATGGCGAGGAGAAAACTTTTACCACCAAGGAATTTGATCTGCTCACATTCCTGGCCCAGAATCCAAACAGAGTTTTTACAAAGGAAGAGCTTTTCAGGGAAATCTGGGATATGGAATCGGTAGGCGATATTGCCACAGTTACAGTTCATATCAAGAAAATCCGTGAGAAAATTGAGTATAATAATGCCAAGCCGCAGTATATCGAGACCATCTGGGGCGTGGGATACAGATTTAAAGTGTGATAATTTCTGAGAAAATTGAGAGGTAAAATGAGAAGACTATATAAAGAATTGGAGAACTACGGCAAATCCGACTTCTATCCTTTCCACATGCCAGGTCACAAGCGGAATAAGGCGTGCATAGAGGGGGATTTTCCTATTGAACGTGATATTACGGAAATAGACGGATTCGACGATCTGCATCATTCTGAGGGAATTTTACTTGAAGCGCAGAATGCCTTATCCAGAATGTACGGCACCAGGAAAAGTTTTTTCAGTGTCAACGGAAGTACGGCAGGAATTCTTACTGCCATTTCCGCATCTGTGAAAAAGGGTGGACAGATTCTGGTGGCCAGAAACTGTCACAAGGCTGTTTACCACGCAATTTACCTTCGGGAACTGGTTCCCACATATATTTATCCACAATCTGACAACGATTTGGGGATAAATGGTTCAATTTCCGTATCCCGTGTGGAAAGATATCTTGAGGAAAATCCGAAAATTGAAGCAGTCCTTATTACATCGCCTACTTATGATGGTGTGGTTTCAGATGTGCGCAAGATTGCGGAAACTGCCCACAAACATGGAATTCCGCTGATCGTGGATGAAGCCCACGGCGCTCATTTCAGATTCTCTGACTATTTTCCTGTTTCAGCAGCAGATCTGGGAGCAGATGTGGTGGTCCAGAGCTTTCACAAAACATTGCCGGCCATGACCCAGACTGCAGTGCTTCATCTGTGCAGTGAACGTGTAAGTGAGAAGCTGATCCGCAGATTTCTTGGAATTTATGAGACCAGCAGTCCGTCTTATATACTTATGTCCAGTCTGGATGCCTGTGTAGCGAAGCTGGAAAAAGACAGCGGACGATTATTTGATGAATTTACGGAAAATCTGGAAGCCGCCCGCAGACAGCTTGGTCAGCGCAGGTATATACGTCTGTTACAGACACCGGAAGAGACTGGGGAAGAAAAGGACGAACAGGGCACAACAGAAATATTTGATTATGACCGCTCTAAGCTGATTCTGTCCACATTGCACAGCAGTTTAAATGGTCCGGAACTTGCGGGAATCCTTCGAAGAAAATATCATTTGGAAGTTGAGATGACTACAGAGAATTATGTGCTTGCGCTGGCAGCAGTTGGAGACACCAGGGAAGGATTCCGGAGACTTTGCAAAGCTATAGAAGAAATCGACAGACAGGAAGCTGAACTGGCAGAGAAGAGCAGGAATATAACAGAGAAAATAGCTGTTGGAAATTCAGATTATGTACCGGAAGTGGAAAGGCAGAAGTGTGTTAAATGTAATTCTGAAGATTGTGAAAGATGTGAAAAAAAGGATACCCGCAGCGATGGCTTGCGAAATGAAAAATATGCCTGCAAGTGTGGTCCTATGAAGCAGCTTATGTCCATTTCCAGGGCAATGGATGCCCCATCCCAGCTTTGTCTTCTGGAAGAAAGTGCAGGGAAAATTGCCGCAGAATTTGTATATCTTTATCCGCCGGGGATTCCCATTATTGTTCCAGGCGAACAGATTACTGGACTTTTTACAAGGAATGTGAGAAGATATATGGAACAGGGACTGAATCTTCACGGTCTTTGCGGAGAAAATAACGAAACAATAAGCGTAGTAAAGGAGCAGGCAGAGGTGTAACCCCTGCCTGATACATTATGGGAAAAATATTTTACATTATGGGAAAAAGCGCATCTGGTAAGGATCATATATATGCCAGGCTGGCAGCACATGAGGGATTGGGACTTAAGAAGCTGGTTCTTTATACGACCCGCCCAATCCGTGCAGAGGAAGAGAATGGTAAACAGTACTATTTCGTGGATGATAAAAAGCTGGAAGAATTTCGAAGCAGCGGAAATCTGATCGAGGCCAGAGCTTATCATACAGTACATGGAATCTGGAACTATTTTACAGCAGATGACGGTCAGGTGGATTTGGAAAATGCTGACTATCTGGGAATCGGTACACTTGAATCTTATGTGAAAATGAGAGAATACTATGGAAAAGAGAATGTTTGTCCTGTTTATATCGAAGTGGAGGACGGAGAGCGTCTTGCAAGAGCATTGAAAAGAGAGCGTGGTCAGGAGATACCCCGCTATGAGGAAATGTGCAGAAGATTTCTTGCAGATCAGGAGGATTTTTCCGAAGAAAAAATTGCTGCTGCCGGGATTACGAGAAAATTCCAGAATGTTGATCTGGAGGAATGTGTAGAAGAAATTGCTGAATATATTAGACAGGCATAATGTGCATCGCGAAGCGCGTTACTGGTCACGGAGTGAACAGTAACACATTTTTTGTTGATAAGTGAATAAATTCACAAAAAACTATAGCATGATTTTGTCGTACATGATAGAATTAAAGGGTAAATACATTTAGAGTGTATTTGTACAAAATAAGCTATGCAGGGGTGCTGACCGCAGCCTTTGACAATAGCGAAAATGATAGGGTGAGGTGATTCCGATGTTAGGGTTTAACGACATTATAGGACATGAAGAGATAATCAGACATTTGAAGAATGCCATACAGACAGAGAAAGTGTCCCATTCGTATATTTTTACAGGTGACCCTGGTTCTGGAAAGAAATTGCTGGCAGGAACCTATGCGATGACATTGCAGTGTGAAGAGGGCGGTACGGAGCCTTGCGGACATTGTGATTCCTGCAAGAAGGCAATCGGTAAGAATCACCCGGATATCATTATGGTGACCCATGAGAAGCCAAATGTGATTACAATTGACGAAATCAGGGAACAGATTATCAATGATGTGGATATTAAGCCATACTGCAGCCCATACAAGATTTATATTGTGGCAAATGCAGAGCTGATGAATCCCCAGGCACAGAATGCTCTTCTGAAGACCATTGAAGAGCCGCCGGAATATGCAGTTATCATGCTTCTCACAAGCAATATTGATGCTCTGCTGCCGACCATTCGTTCCAGATGTGTACGTCTGGATCTGAAGGTTGTAGATGACGGTCTGGTAAAGAAGTACCTGATGGAGCATCTCCATATACCGGATTATCAGGCTGAGATCGATGCTTCCTATGCTCATGGCAGTATTGGCAGAGCGAAACAGGTAGCTACTTCCCAGGAGTTTGCAGATATGACCCAGAATGCACTCCGCATCCTGAAGAATGCAGACGGAATGGAAGTATATGAGCTTACAGAAGCAATCAAGGAGCTTTCCAATGACAAGCAGAACATCAGTGACTATCTGGATCTTTTCCAGTTCTGGTTCCGTGATGTACTGATGTTTAAGGCTACACGGGAAGTTGATAATCTTGTATTTAAGCAGGAAATAAATTATATAAGGGAACAGGCAAGCCAGCGTTCCTATGAGAACCTGGAGAAGATTCTGGATGCACTGGAGAAAACAAAAGTACGTCTTCGTGCCAATGTAAATACAGAACTTGCTCTTGAGCTTCTGTTCCTTACAATCAGGGAGAAATAGAATGGCAAAAGTAGTAGGCGTAAGATTTCGGAATGTAGGTAAGATCTATTACTTCAATCCGAAGAACTATAAAGTGAAACCGGGCGATCATGTAATTGTGGAGACTGCCCGCGGTGTTGAGTATGGAAAGGTGGTGCTTGCACCTAAGGATGTGGTGGATGACCAGGTGGTACATCCTTTGAAGGAAGTGCTTCGTGTGGCTACCAAAGACGATGATGAAAGAGAGAAGTATAACAGGGAGCGTGAGAGGGACGCTTTCAAGATCTGCCAGAAGAAGATTCGCGAGCATGGACTTGAGATGAAGCTGATTGACGCAGAGTATACTTTTGATAACAATAAAGTGTTGTTTTACTTTACAGCAGACGGCAGAATTGATTTTCGCCAGCTGGTAAAGGATCTTGCATCTATTTTTAAGACAAGAATTGAACTTCGCCAGATTGGTGTAAGAGATGAAACAAAAATTCTTGGAGGAATCGGTATCTGCGGCAGATGTCTCTGCTGTCATACTTATCTTTCCGAGTTTGCACCTGTATCCATCCGAATGGCCAAGGAACAGAATCTCTCTCTGAACCAGACGAAGATTTCAGGTGTATGCGGAAGACTGATGTGCTGTCTGAAGAATGAGCAGGAGACCTATGAGGAGCTGAATCGCAGACTTCCGGGAATCGGAGATACGGTAACTACTCCAGACGGAATCCAGGGCAATGTACAGAGTGTAAATGTACTCCGCCAGCTTGTAAAGGTAGTAGTAGAAATTGGTGATGAGAAAGAAATTCAGGAATTCCCTGTAGGCGAACTGAAATTCCGTTCCAGAAAAAAGAAAGTAAAAGTCTCTGAACAGGAATTAAAGGAACTGAAGGATCTTGAAGATAAAAAGGGAGATTCCAAATTAGATGATTAATGATCTTGTGAAGGAGAATGAGCGGGTAGATGATCTGCAGAATGGCTATTATATCATTCAGGATCCCCGGAAATTCTGCTTCGGTATGGACGCTGTTCTTTTATCTGGGTTTGCCAGAGTGAAGAAGGGAGAGAAGGTTCTCGATATGGGAACGGGAACTGGTATTATTCCGGTACTCCTTGCTTCCAAGACTGTGGGAGAGCATTTCACAGGTCTGGAAATCCAGGAAGAGTGTGCTGAAATGGCAGCAAGAAGTGTGAAATACAATAACCTGGAGGACAGGGTCAGTATCAGACAAGGTGATATTAAGGAGGCTGTCAGTATTTTCGGGGCAGCTTCTTTTCATGTTGTCACCTGCAATCCGCCCTATATGATCGGGCAGCATGGACTGACCAATCCGCATATGCCAAAGGCAATCGCCCGACATGAGATCCTTTGTACTCTTGAGGATGTGGTAAGCCAGGCTTCGAAGCTTCTTGGAGACAGAGGACGTTTTTACATGGTACACAGACCGTTCAGACTGACAGAAATTATGCAGGTTTTGACGAAATATAAGCTGGAGCCTAAGCGTATGCAGCTTGTTTATCCATACATTGACAGGGAGCCTAATATGGTGCTCATAGAAGCCCTGAAAGGCGGCAATTCCCGGATTACTGTGGAAAGACCGCTGATCGTGTATGAGAAGCCGGGAGTTTATACGAAGGAAATTCTGGAAATGTACGATATGATTTAAAAAGATCGCAAATAAAAAATGAAAAACAGATGATTGCAGAAGGGAGAAAAATATGAGTGGTAAATTATATCTATGTGCCACGCCAATCGGAAATCTGGAGGATATTACGCTTCGCGTGCTCCGTGTTCTGAAGGAAGTGGATCTGATCGCTGCGGAAGACACCCGCAACAGTATCAAGCTTCTCAATCATTTTGACATAAAAACTCCAATGACCAGTTACCATGAGTACAACAAAGTGGAGAAAGCCTACACCCTCATTGAGAAAATGCAGGAGGGTCTGAATGTGGCTCTGATCACAGATGCGGGAACACCTGGAATTTCTGACCCAGGGGAAGTATTGGCTGCTATGTGTTACGATGCCGGAATTGAAGTAACTTCGCTTCCAGGCCCGGCAGCATGCATCACGGCTCTTACCCTGTCCGGACTTTCCACCCGCAGATTTGCATTCGAGGCCTTTTTACCTCCGGATAAAAAAGAGAGGAAAGCCATTCTGGAAGAGTTGAAAAACGAAACCCGCACCATCATCCTTTATGAGGCACCCCATCACTTGGTTGGTACCCTGCAGGAATTGTACCAGGCTCTTGGAAACCGCAGAATGACTCTTTGCCGTGAGCTTACCAAGAAGTATGAAACGGCATTTCGGACAACAATCGAAGATCTGATTGCTTTTTACAAAGATCAGAAGCCCCTTGGAGAGTGTGTCCTGGTGATCGAGGGCAGAAGCCGAAAGGAAATGGAACAGGAGTCACAGGAATCCTGGAGAGACATCTCCATTGAGGAACATATGGCGATTTATGAGAATCAGGGGATCGCACGCAAAGAGGCAATGAAGATGGTTGCAAAGGATCGAGGTGTGACAAAAAGAGATATTTACCAGGCGCTTTTGCTGCAAAAATAGAGAAGAAACTGTTCTGGCAGGTGTTATTCCTGACAAGCAGACATATAGGGGGAGATAAGGCGTATTTTTGACGGATATCCGTTGAAAATACGCCGTTTTTTTTACATCTTGAAATGGCTTTTAACTGGCAAAAACGGGGATTTTGTGCTATAATAAATCTGTATTTTTATGCGCAAAAACAGGAATGAGATCTGGCAGCAGAAATGAGCCGTAAATTCCTGTAACTTTTTAATAGATCATAACAGGAGGAATATCATGGGCGAAACAAATACAGAATACGGAGCGGACCAAATCCAGATTCTGGAGGGTCTGGAAGCCGTACGTAAGAGACCTGGTATGTACATTGGAAGTACATCCAGCCGTGGTCTCCATCATCTTGTATACGAAATCGTGGACAATGCCGTAGATGAGGCACTGGCTGGTTACTGTACAGAAATAAATGTAGCGATCAATCCTGATAACTCCATCACAGTTGTAGACAATGGACGAGGCATTCCGGTAGGAATCAATCATAAAGCCGGCATTCCAGCTGTAGAGGTGGTATTTACCATTCTTCATGCCGGCGGTAAGTTTGGCGGTGGAGGATACAAGGTATCAGGAGGTCTTCACGGAGTAGGTGCATCCGTTGTTAATGCACTTTCTGAATGGCTTGAAGTATCAATCTGCAGAGATGGAAAGAGATATGAGCAGCGTTACGAGCGTGGTAAGACAATGTATCCGCTTAAGGAAGTTGGAGAATGTGGTGATTCTACCGGAACTACTGTTACTTTTCTCCCGGACAAGCAGATATTCGAGGAGACTGTATACGATTACGATATCCTGAAACAGCGTCTTCGTGAAATGGCTTTTCTTACCAAAGGTCTGAAGATCATTCTTACTGACAAGCGGGAAGGTATGGAACGGGAGAAAACTTTCCACTATGAAGGTGGTATCCGTGAATTTGTAACTTATCTGAACAGAAGTAAAGAAGCTCTTTATCCGGAGATCATTTACTGCGAGGGTGAGAAGGACGGTGTAGCGGTTGAAGTTGCCATGCAGCACAATGATTCTTATACAGAGAATACTTACGGATTTGTAAACAATATTAATACTCCTGAAGGCGGTACCCATATTACCGGTTTCAGAAATGCCATTACAAACACATTTAACGATTACGCCAGAAAGAATAAGCTTCTCAAAGACAGCGAGCCAAACCTTTCCGGTGATGATATCCGAGAAGGCCTGACAGCCATTGTCAGCGTTAAAATTGGCAATCCGCAGTTTGAAGGCCAGACGAAGCAGAAACTTGGCAACAGTGAGGCCAGAGGAGCTGTAGACAGTGTTGTAAGCAAACAGCTGGAGATTTTTCTGGAACAGAATCCTGCTGTAGCCAAGGCAACCGTAGAGAAGTCTGTACTTGCCCAGAGAGCCAGAGAGGCAGCGCGTAAGGCCCGAGATCTTACCAGAAGGAAGTCTGCCCTTGACAGTATGTCCCTTCCAGGCAAGCTTGCCGATTGCTCGGACAAGAATCCGGAGAATTGCGAAATCTATATCGTAGAGGGTGATTCCGCGGGTGGCTCTGCGAAGACAGCTCGTAACCGTGCTACACAGGCTATCCTTCCTCTTCGTGGAAAAATACTGAACGTAGAGAAAGCCCGTCTGGACAAGATTTATGCAAACAAAGAGATCAAGGCTATGATCACAGCCTTTGGTACCGGTATTCATGATGATTTCGATATTTCCAAACTGAGATATCACAAGATCATCATTATGACTGATGCCGATGTTGACGGTGCCCACATTGCCACACTGCTTCTTACATTCCTGTACAGATTTATGCCGGAACTGATCAAGCAGGGCTATGTATATCTGGCACAGCCGCCGCTGTACAAGATCGAGAAGAACAAGAAGGTATGGTACGCTTATGATGACGATGAGCTGAACGCCATCCTTACAGAGATAGGACGAGACTCCAACAATAAGATCCAGCGTTACAAAGGTCTGGGAGAGATGGATGCAGAGCAGCTTTGGGAAACTACCATGGATCCGGAGAAGCGTATTCTTCTCCGCGTTACAATGGATGAGGCAGCTACCTCCGAAATTGACCTTGTATTTACCACACTTATGGGTGACAAGGTAGAACCAAGACGTGAATTTATCGAAGAGAATGCACGCTTTGTAAAGAATCTGGATATCTAGGGGAGATAGAACAATATGGATGACAAGATTTTTGACCAGGTCCATGATGTGGATCTGGAGAAAACCATGAAAGAATCTTACATCGAATATGCTATGAGCGTTATTGCTTCAAGAGCGCTTCCTGATGTAAGAGATGGTTTGAAACCGGTACAGCGTAGAGTGCTGTATTCTATGATCGAATTGAACAACGGTCCGGATAAGCCACATCGTAAATGTGCCCGTATCGTTGGTGATACCATGGGTAAGTATCATCCTCATGGTGACAGCTCTATTTACGGAGCACTTGTAAATATGGCACAGGACTGGTCTTTCCGCTATACTCTTGTTGACGGACATGGAAACTTCGGTTCTGTGGACGGCGACGGCGCAGCTGCCATGCGATACACTGAGGCCCGCCTGAGCAAAATTTCCATGGAGATGCTTGCTGACATTAATAAAGATACTGTAGACTTCCAGCCAAACTTTGATGAAACTGAGAGAGAGCCAAAGGTGCTTCCTTCCAGGTTCCCGAACCTGCTGGTCAATGGTACTACAGGTATTGCTGTTGGTATGGCTACCAATATTCCGCCTCACAATCTTCGTGAGGTTATTAATGCTGTTGTAAAAATTATTGACAATACCATCGAGGAGCAGAGAGAAACCACAATTGAAGAGCTTCTTGACGTTGTAAAAGGTCCGGATTTCCCTACAGGAGCTACTATTCTCGGAAGAAGGGGAATCGAGGAGGCATACCGCACAGGCCGCGGAAAGATCCGTGTACGTGCAGTATCAAATATTGAGACCTTACCAAATGGAAAATCACGTATTATCGTTACGGAGCTTCCCTATCTGGTAAATAAAGCCCGGCTGATCGAGAAGATCGCAGAGCTTGTCCGTGATAAAAAGATTGATGGAATTACTGACCTGAATGATCATTCCAGCCGTGAGGGAATGCGTATTTGTATTGACCTGCGTAAAGATGCCAATGCAAATGTTGTTCTGAATCAGCTGTACAAGCATACCCAGCTGCAGGATACTTTTGGCGTTATCATGCTTTGTGTGGTACCTCAGGGCGACAGCCTTGTACCAAAGGTACTGAATCTGAAAGAGCTTCTGGAGCATTATCTGGCTCATCAGGAGGACGTTGTTACCAGAAGAACCAAATATGATCTGAATAAAGCACAGGAACGTGCCCACATTTTGGAAGGCTTGCTGAAAGCCCTGGATAATATCGACGAAGTTATCAGAATCATTCGTGCTGCCCGCAATGTTCAGATTGCGAAGCAGGAATTGATGGACAGATTTGAACTGACGGATGTGCAGGCTCAGGCTATTGTAGATATGCGTCTGAGAGCTCTCACCGGTTTGGAAAGAGAGAAGCTGGAAGCAGAATATGCAGAATTAGAAGAGAAGATCCGCAAATTCCTGGCAATTCTTGCAGACAGAAATCTCCTTCTTCGTGTTGTAAGGGAAGAAATCCTCGCAATCGCTGACAAATACGGCGATGAGAGAAGAACTGCCATCGGATATGATGTCTATGATCTTTCCACAGAAGATCTGATTCCAAGGGAAAATACGGTCATTACTATGACAAAACTTGGTTATATCAAGAGAATGACTGTAGATAATTTCCGCAGCCAGAACAGAGGTGGACGTGGAATCAAGGGAATGCAGACCATAGATGACGATTATATCGAAGAACTGCTTATGACTACTACTCACCATTATCTGATGTTCTTTACCAATACAGGACGTGTATACAGACTAAAAGCATACGAGATCCCTGAGGCAGGAAGAACTGCAAGAGGTACTGCAATTGTCAATCTTCTGCAGCTTATGCCAGGTGAGCGCATTACATCTGTTATTCCTATGCGTAAATTCGAAGAAGGCAAGTATCTGGTTATGGCAACTAAGGCTGGTCTTGTGAAGAAGACACCTATGGAAGAATATGCAAATGTACGTAAGACAGGTCTTGTGGCAATCACACTTCGTGATGATGATGAGCTTATTGAAGTTAAGGCTACAGACGATACAAAAGATATTATGCTTGTGACGAAAGACGGTATGTGCATCCGTTTCAAGGAGACTGATGTAAGAAGTACCGGAAGAAGCTCCATGGGTGTTCGTGGTATGAATCTTGATCCTGGAGATGAAGTTGTGGCAATGCAACTGAATTCTCAGGGAGATTACCTGCTTGTAGTATCTGAAAATGGTATGGGCAAACGTACTGCTATGAGTGAATTTACCTGCCAGAACCGTGGCGGTAAGGGTGTGAAGTGTTACAAGATCACCGAGAAAACCGGTAATGTGATTGGTGCTAAAGCTGTCAATGAAGAAAACGAGATTATGATGATCACTACAGAAGGAATCATTATTCGTATTACCTGTGCCGGAATTTCTATTCTTGGAAGAATCACTTCCGGAGTGAAGCTGATCAATCTGGATGAGGGTGTAACAGTGGCAAGTCTTGCCAAGGTTCGCGAGAAAGCAGAGGGAAATACGGAGAACGGCAGCAGTGAGGAGCCGACTGAGGAGACTGAGGAAGTTTTTGAAGAAGAGGATTCACAGGATACAAATGATGCAGAATAAAGGAATCTGTGAAGTATGAAAAAAAGAACCAGAATTTTAATCCTGGGTATTGCCATGATGTTTATCATGGCAATGTCCGGATGCGGCGTAAATCATAAATCGCCGGAGGGAGTAGTGGAAGCCCTCATAAAGAATTATGTAAGCGGAAGTGAGAAGAAGGTGAAGCAGTGTTATTCTCAGGAAAAGGATACCAATGAACTTCTGCAGAATGAGATTGATGCTACTTTGAAATATTTTGCTGCTCATAATCCAACAAAAGTAAAGGTGGAACAGTGCGATATTCTTTCCGAAAACGGTGACTATACTTACGTGTACATTATTTACAATCTGGTATTGGAAAATGACCAGGAGTATCCATGCGTAGGAACCTATATGACGGAGAAAAAAGATGGTAAATACTATGTAATGTCACCTTCCGAGATCACAGATGATCTGCGGAATCAGGCTGCGGATGACTATGCCAAGTTTATGACTGCAGATTCTTATAAGACTTATACGAAAGCATACAATGTATTTATCAAAAAGAACCCGGGGTATGAGGAGAAAATTGCAAATAAGCTGGATGCAGAGTAGAAGGGAGGCTGCTGCAGGATGATTGAATCTTGCAGTGGCCCTTTTTCATATCGTGATTTGATATGGAACCGAAAAATATTTTTATCGCACTGGGGAGTTTTGCATAGAGGAAAGGAGCTTGGAAATGAAAAGAATCATTGTAATGGTACTGAAGAATATTATATTCGTACCATATTATTGGATCATGCTGAACTGGTATGCTGCGCATGTGGATAAATACACAGAGGAACAGCGCTATGCCATGTTGAAAAAAATTGACCATGCAGCTAATCGTGGAGGAAATCTTCATATAGACGGCCATGGAGTAGAAAATATACCTTCGCAAAATGGGTTTATGTTTTATCCGAATCACCAGGGATTGTATGACGTGCTTGCCATAATGGAGGTCTGCCCGGTACCTTTTTCAGTAGTTGCAAAGAAGGAAGTTGGAAATGTACCGTTTTTGAAGCAGGTATTTGCATGTATGAAAGCATTTTTGATTGACAGGGAAGATATTAAACAATCTATGCAGGTGATCATTAATGTAACGAAAGAAGTAAAAGCAGGAAGAAATTATCTTATTTTTGCAGAAGGGACCAGAAGCAAAAATGGAAACCATCCTCAGGAATTTAAAGGCGGAAGTTTTAAGGCCGCTATGAAAGCAAAATGTCCGATTGTACCGGTTGCATTGATTGATTCTTATAAAGCATTTGATACCGGTTCTACAAAAATGCTGAATGTTCAGGTGTATTTCCTGAAGCCCATGGAATATGAAGAATATAAAGATATGAAATCAACTGAGATTGCCGCAGAGGTAAAAAGAAGAATTGAAGAGACTATCCGGGCAAATGAAAATAAATAAAAAATAAAAAACTTAAAAAAGATGTTGACAAGAAGTGATCTTTTAAGTATAATAACAAATGCGCTACGAAAGATGCGCAACTCCACAATTTAACATTGGTTAAGTAGTTCGGAGACTGGAGAAGTACTCAAGAGGCCGAAGAGGTGCCCCTGCTAAGGGTATAGGTCGTTAACGCGGCGCGAGGGTTCAAATCCCTCCTTCTCCGCTTTTGATTTTTTAAAATTTTAAATTTAAAAAATCAAAAAAATGGTTGACAAAGCTTTCTACTTGTGGTAAAGTAGACAAGTCGTCAATAAAGACAAAAAACTTCATCAAAAAAGTTTTGAAAAAAACTTAAAAAGTTCTTGACAAACAAAAAGAGATGAGGTAAAATAAACAAGCTGTCGCAAAGAGATGACAGCGAAACAACCTTGATAACTAAACAGTGAAACACATACGATTCTCGAAAATTCTTAACGAATTATCATTCAAAAGAATGAACTTTTTATAACAGTAATGACGAGAGATAACTAAGCTAGTTGGTTGTCTTGAGTGAATCA